>JASLNX010000224.1 GCA_030745815.1 archaeon | reverse complement strand
TTGAAATGCAATAATTAAACTGGAAAATCCTTCAAAGTTTGCTCTGCTTGGGCTTCCTTCTTCTCAATAACTTCGTTTACAAGATGCGTAGACTTAATCAACTCAAACTTCATCATGTACATTCTTGTTTTCATACACTCTAAGAATGGCAGAACGAAAACTAGGGAGAGAAGCAATGAAACATATGCCCCAACAAGATAAAATGCGTCAACAACCTCGCCAACAATTGAAGAGATAGCAAGTAGAACGCAGCCCACAATAAGAAGCTTAACAAAATCCTTTGGATTCTTTTCAATAAATTCAAGATTGTTCATTACAGCATGCAACACATCCTCTTCGTCAACCACAATGGACTGTGGAACAAACATTGTGAAAAGCGAAATCAGCAAAACAAACAATGATGCAACAAGTAGATCTACACCAAGAATAAGCAGAACCAAAACACCAGCGTAAAGCAAAAGCGAGAAAGCCAAGAAGAACACAAAGAGCTTTAGAGTAAACTTTTGAATCATTTCATGCAAGTAAAGCTGAAGCTTTACCTTACTCAAATCCTTTCTAACAGAAAATACCAGTACTGACATAAAAAACGAGTAAAACACAAGGAACAACAGCAATGCAACAATAAAAAGTGCAATCTGCTGCAGGTCAGAAACATTGTAGTCAAGAAACATTGATCCTGCTGTAGCAAAAACGCTTTCAAAGATTGAAAAAACCGGGACAAAAACCAGCAAAAGGGCGAAAGCTATAGCTGCCTTAAAATTACGCGTATAGTGCAAAAAGGCATTTTTCACCCAAAACAACCCCTATACATATAAGGCTGCAATTGTTATTAAAAATCATTGCCGGGACTTTTACATAATTCTTCCCTTTAAATAGGTCCGAAATGCCTGTTCAATCTCTACATTAACAAACTGGCCAAGCAAATTCTCATCAATTGCAACATGCTTATAACTTTGATTTCGACCAACAAAATGCCCCCTGTGGCTCTTATCTGAAACAAAAATTTCCTGCTCGGCCCCCAAAAAAAGCCTGTTTCGCGCAAGCGAAACCCCGGCCTGCACATCAGTTAGAGCGCTACTTCTTGCCTTTTTAACGCCGCCGTGGACCTGGCCAGACATTTCTTTGGCAATTGTTTTTGGCCGCGCTCCAAAACGCGAAACGTTTGAAATATCAGGCCTGATTTCCTTTAGAAGTTCTACAGTCTTACCAAAATCGGATTCAGTTTCACCTGGGAAGCCCACAATCCAGTCAGTTGAAATTGTTGCAAGTGGAAATTTCGCCCTGATTTTTTTACAAACCTTTTTTGCAACCGCACTCTTGTAAGGGCGCTTCATTGCACCGAGAATTTTATCAGACCCGCTTTGAATTGGAACGTGAAAAAACCGATACATCCGCTGGTCCTCAAACAAAGAAATGTAATCGTCAAAAAAGGACGCAATATGCTGGGGGTTCATCATTCCAACGCGAACGCGAAACTTTTTACGTGAAGACGCAAGAAGCTTTTTTAGCAAGGCAGGGAGGGAGCTTCCAGTGTCAAGGCCATAGCAACCGGTGTCCTGTGCAGTAATCCAAATTTCCTTGCCCTGCTGCGCGGCCTGTTTGAATTTTTTTAAAAGAATTTTTTCAGAAAAGCTTTCCAGCTGGCCGCGCGCTGCCTTAACAGAACAATAAGTGCACTCACCAACACACCCTTTAGCAATTGGAATAATTGAAACAAACGGATTGAGTGGAGTCTCTGAAACCGTATGCAAATCTTTTGGAGGAGAAATTCCAATAGCCTCTGCAACATCTTCAAGGCCTGGCCCGGCCAGAATTGCAAGCGGTGCAGCATTTGAAAGGGCTGTTGGATTTATCTTTGGCAAACACCCACAAACCACAAGCTGTGCGCGCTTGGAGTTCGCAAGCTTGGAAAGTTCGCGAGCCCGCCTTAACATTTTTCGTTCAGTCCGCACTTTTACCGCACAGCTGTTTAGTAGAATAAATTGTGCCTTGGCTGGGTCGGCAATTCGCTTGAAGCCGTTTGACTCAAGAAAACCCACAATGCGCTCACCATCAGCACTGTTCATGCTGCAGCCAAAGCCCTCAAGGTAAAAGGTTTTGTTCATAAGAAAGAACTCTTTGGAAAAGGTTTTAGAGCTTTATTTTTTCAAGCGCAAC
>JASLNX010000223.1 GCA_030745815.1 archaeon | reverse complement strand
GGAAAAACTTGCGTCAATTGGCGGAATAGCAGCCATATTAAGATTCAGATTAACGTAACAGACTTATAGTTTTAAAATTGCTTCCTACACATTTTCTTTTAGTGGTGAGCCTAATAGAAGACGTAATAAAAGAAAAATGCGGAATTGCTGCTGTTTCCCTGCCTGAAAAAGGCAACAGCCAGACGGGAGAAGAACTAGTAAGCACACTGCACAAGATGCTTTTAAGACAACAACACCGCGGACAGCTTAGTGCAGGCATTACAACCTACAACGGTAAAAGAAAACAAATTCTTGACACTTACAAAGAACTAGGTTCAGTAAGTAAGATCTTTAGACTTCACAACCCTGCAAAAAATAAATCCATTGCATCAAAATACAGCGGTACAAAAGGAATTGGACACGTAAGGTATGCAACATCTGGTTCCACCAGCAAATACGATGTACAACCGTTTGAAAGACATCACGGCAGAAGATGGAAATGGTTTGGATTTGGGTTTAATGGAACCATTGCAAATTTTTCAGAATTAAAAAAAGAACTGCACGACGCTTCATATCACCTTGTAAGAAACTGTGATACTGAAGTTTTAATGCACCACATCTCAAAAGAGCTTGTTGGAGATAAGAAAAAGGGTCTTGATGAAGTATTCCAAAACCTTAGTGGAATTCTTGACGGATCATACAGCCTTGCATACATTAACGCTGACAATTCCGTTGCAATAGTTCGCGACCCGCTTGGAATAAAGCCCCTTTGTTATATAGAAAAGGATGGAGTTTTTGCAGGAGCAAGTGAAAGCTGCGCGCTTACTGCCTTCTCAGAAAATGGAATAACAAATGTGAAACCAGGCGAAATGGTAATTGCTGAAAACGGATCAGTGGAAGTGAAACGCTTTGCAAAAAGTAAAAGAAGCGCACACTGTATGTTTGAATGGGTTTATTTTGCAAACCCAGCATCAACAATGGAAGGAAGAAATGTTTACGAAGTCCGATGGAATTTGGGAAGAGAACTTGCAAAACAAGAAAAGCTTGAAACAAACCGCAAGGACTATATTGTTGTAGCCGTTCCAGATACCTCAAGACCAGCTGCCGACGCATATGCTAACGAACTTGGATTAATCTCAATGGAAGGCCTACTAAGAAATAGGTATATTGGAAGAACTTTTATCGAAGGCGGAAACAGATATGAAATGGCAAGGGAAAAGTACAGCATAAACAAATCCATAGTAAAAGGTAAAAAGATTATTCTTGTTGACGATTCCATAGTAAGAGGAACAACAAGTAAAGCACTAATTGACTACATTAGAAAAGTTGGGAAGCCAAAAGAAATTCATTTTAGAGTAAGCGGACCGCCAATAAGGTTCCCATGCTTTTATGGAATAGATATGTCAACACTTAGCGAACTAATCGCACCAAACTGTTCAAGTGAAAGTGAAAGATTTGAAACAGGAATGACTGATATATCCGAAAAAGCAATTGAAGGAATAAGAAAAGACATAGGCGTTGACTCACTGCAATATCAGTCTCTTGAAGGGCTTGTTAGAGCAATAGGGCTTGAAGGTGGAGAAAAAAGCATGTGCATGGCTTGCTTAACAGGGGAATACCCGACAGAATGCGGAAAAAGCTTGTTCAAAAAGGCAATAAACAAAATGGGCAAAGACTCAAAGAAAAGAACCTATGACTAAAATTAACGCAGTCTAAATTCAAGCCACTTAACCTTTTTTTCCTCAACCAATTTTTTTATCCTCTTTTGAATATCAGAAAGCCCACTGTCTGAAGCCTTAAATTCACAGAGGATTATTTCATCTTGTTCAAACGCAACCCCGTCAATTGGGCTTCCGAGAAAACGAAAATTTTCAGCGGAAAAAGGCAAGTCATCAAGAAAGGGAACAAATTGCTCAGTTATCTTGCCATACTTTACAGACTGGCTCCTCTTTGTAAAAAGGGTTTCCTCAAGTTTAGCTTCAAGCGATGAAGCCTTCTTAAAAAGAATAAAAACCAGAACGGCAAGAACAAGAATTATAAAAGATAGAACATAAACCAGCATTTAAATCACTTCAATAATATTTTGTGCCTGCCCCTGTTAAAACCACTATTTTGAAATCTTTTTTTGCGTCCTTTAATGCAGCAAGTAATGCCATGTGCTCTTTTCCGGAACCACTTATTAAAGAAACCGAAAATTCAGCATCTGGCAGCTTTTCAACTATTGCGTTTTTAATTACCTCAAAGCCAGCCCTATTGTTTACCAAAATCCATTCCACTTCCTTTGAAGGAGTAAAATTTTCTTGGCCCCACTCATTTCCAATAATAAGAACTCTGTCCCACTCTTCCTCAGAGACAAGACGACCAACATGGCCCCAGCTTCCCTTTCCAATTCCAAGAACGGCAATTAGCACTCTTGCCATATAAAAAAAACCTCTAAGTAAATTTAGAGAATAACAATTAAAAGCTATTCTATGCTGAACTCTTTTCTGGCAGTTGCGTATATTTTAAGCAGCTTATTTCCAAGAGGACTAACTGAATAAAGCATCTGGCCAAAAATATCCTTCTTAGAAACAAGCTTGAGTTCTTCAAGCGAACCAAGAATTGGGTCAATATCAGGGCTATTAACTTGAGGAAGCTTAAGGTGTAATTTGTCAGCGGTCAAAGAACTCTTTTTAAGAATCTTTAAAATCGCCATATAAACTTTTGAACTTGCCACCTTGCTAAATTGTGGATTTTGCTCAATAAAAAAAACCCATTGGCTTTGCTTGGTCATCAATACGATTTCGCTTTCAATCAATTTAAACCTTTTGATACAAAGCAGCCGTCCAACTTAAACCCGTTTGAAAGATAATATTCTTTTGTGCCAAGCCCGCTTATTACCAACAACTTTTTGGCATC
>JASLNX010000222.1 GCA_030745815.1 archaeon | reverse complement strand
TAATTGTTTTTCCAAGAGCGGTTGGGGCTACAACAAGGGTGTTTCCTTTCTTAGCAATTGTTTTGCCCAGGCCTGTTTGGTATTCTCTGTCTTCAATTTCTCCGCTTTTAATTAGTGGGTGTTTCACAAACCGTTTCATGGGTTTCACGAATTAAAAAGAGTTTAAATCAATTTAAAGCTTTTCACGCTGCATGGCCAAATTTTGGCCAAAATTCAATTTTTTTGCCAAAAAAGGGAAAAAGCTTTTATATTCTTCCAAAACAACCTTATATTAGGCTTTATTTAATCGGAGGTGCGTTTAAATTGACTGAATTGCCTTTAGCGGCTGTTGATAGGATTATTAGAAAGGCTGGCGGAGTGCGCGTTAGTGAAGATGCGGCCCTTGCGTTGAGTGAAATTCTTGAGGAAAGGGGAATTAAGATTGCACAGCAGGCTGCGGAATTTAGCAAGCACGCCAAGCGAAAAACTATTACCGCTGACGATATTAAGCTTGCAATAAAAAGCATGCCCTGAACTTTTTTGGAGCGCTCGCTAACGCTGGCTTCCAAAAAGTTCGCAAAAAGACTTATCTTCTTCTCAAGAGCTCTATTTGATTGCTTCCCAAATAATTTGCTCTTTGGCCTTTACTTCCACTCCGTTTGTTCCAATCATAAACGGGTGCACGTTTTTGTCGTGGTTTGTTCCACGCATTTTTCTTACAAACATGCTTCTGTGTGGTGGTGTAAAGTAAAGTGCTATAACGCCGTCAACTAAGAATTCTTCCACGCCAAATGCACTGAATTTTGTTTTTGAACCGCCTTCGATTTCAGCGGTTAGAATGGTTGTACAACCAAGTTCCTTAACTGAGTCAACAAACCTGAAAAGCGTGTTTCTAATTGTTGTAGTGTCTTTTATTAGCACTCCAAGAGCGGTTGTTGAGTCAATAACAAGTCTTTTGGCTCCAAGTTCTTCAACTTGTTTTTTTATTGCCTCAAGTTCTGCATCAATTTCACCCATTTCGGCTCCGGCTGGTGAAATTTTTAGCCTGTAAATTGACATAAGTTTGTTTTCTTGCATTTTTTTAATGTCCCAGTTGAAGCTTTCCATGTTCCACATGATATTTTTTGCATTGCTTTCAATTGTAACAAATAGTCCAGGTTCCTGAAATTGCGATGCTCCGTTGTAAATGTATTGCATTCCTAAAATTGTTTTGCAGGTTCCAGCCCCGCCTGAAAGAAGAACACTGCTTCCCTTTGGGATTCCGCCTTGAAGCAGCTCATCAATGCCCTTTATTCCAGTTTTAACCCTTTCCAAAAAAATCACCCTCGCTTTTTTTTACAAAATTTAACTTCAATAAATAATTCAATCAATATTAATGTGTTTCTCCTTTTTTAACCTTTTGTTTAACAAAAGCCAGAGCCTTTTCCAATGTTTCATTAGCAGGGCATTTGGACGTATCCAGAACCAAATCATAGTTTTTTTCGTCTAAAAAGTCAATTCCGTAGAGTTTTTTGTATCTTGCTTCGTTCATTTCAATTCGCTGCTTCATATTTTCCATTGTGTGCTTAACACTAATGTTTTCGCTTTCAGTTCCTCGCTCTTCTTTTCCTGCCTGTGTGTCCTTAAAGACCCTTTCAGCTGCAACCTTCAAGTCAATTTTTACAAAGAGTTTAATGCTGTGGGGAACAAAATGCCAGGCAATTCTGCCGTCAATAACAAAGTTGTCCTCTTCTTTTGCCAGTTCAGCAGTTCGTCTGTCCAGCTCTTCGTCAATTGCAGTGTCGTGGTCCATTGCCTCGTGCAATTGAATTAGGCCAAGGCCTCGTTCTTTGGCAATATCTCGCAAAAGCCCGCCGGCACTATGGTGCTTTAGGCCAAGTTCCTTTGCCAAATTCTTTGCAAGCGTGCTCTTTCCGCTTCCTGGCAGTCCTGAAATTGTTACAATCATCTAAATCAACTATTAATTTCTTTAAGGTAAATAATCTATTAACTTAATTTAAATCTTTTCAGCAAGCGAAACCGCAACTAACTCTTTTTTTTCGAACCCCAATCTGTCAAGCCAGGCAAAAACTCTAGGTCGTAAAGTAGAATGGTTTTTGATTTGTGATCGTAAAAAGAATTATTTGGATGAATTCCTGTAACTCCAAATGTAGCGCTTCCAACTGCTGTTGAAAGCCAATCTAATGTTTTGCTGGCTCTTTTTCCAAGTGCTCCCTTCAAATCCGCGACCTGGGTTACCTGACCTTCTGAGTAAAAGTCTGTAACCAGAAAGCCATTCTCATGTTCTGGCCCCTCGTAGACAAGACGAGGCTTTATGACCTCAACATTAAATTCACCTACTTTGTAATCTTGCTTGCTAAGAAATTTATCCACCAAATCAATACCTTTTAATATTTTCCAACCAGCTCCCTTGCTAAATACCTTTACAAAAAATTCTTTTCCGTGAACTTTAACATTTAAAGCCAAGGCATGTCTCTTTCCCTTGTAGCTGCCAGTGGCTGCCTTTTGAATTTTAATTCCCCTTTTAGTATCTTCTCTAACTTCGCCTCCCACAAGCGCCCAGAAATTTTCGCGAATTAGTCGGTATGTTGGAATTATGACCCGTTTGTGTTCTCTGAAAAAAGAATCTGCTGCTATTGGGGTAGTAGTAAGTCTTTTCCCTTTAAAAGTTGCCCGTAATCCGGCAACCTCCCAATTACCTACCTTAGGGGCAGGACGGCTAGAAAACTTTGCCTTAAGCTGCTTTAATATTCTGGGAAGTCTTACCATAATAATACTGCGTCTTTAGAATAATTAAAACCTATACTTTGGTCAACTGGTCCCAAATGCAAAACAATTTAATAAGAGTTTTTATTTAATTTAAACAGTTGATTAAATGAAACCGTCGGCATATTCAAACTTTACTAAAAACATTAAAGGGGCCTTAAAATGATTTCCGCAGAGATGAAAAGACAGCTTTCAAAAATTCTTTTTGATGACCTAAGTTTTGGAGACGTTACGTCTGCTATTACTCCTTTGAAAAGGTGTCGTGCCAGAATTGTTGCAAGAGAACTATGTGTTCTTGCAGGGGTGGAAGAGGCAAGTTATCTTTTCAAGCTAAAGCACATTAAGCCGGTTGCAAAGCAAAAGGATGGGCAAAAAATTCGTGCAAACTCAACAGTTTTCTCACTTAGCGGAACAAACAGGCAAATTTTTAACGTTGAAAGAACTGCCTTAAACGTTCTTTCAAGAATGTCTGCTGTTGCAACTGTTTGCAGTGAGGCTCAAAAGATTGTTGGCAAGCGAATTAAAATTGCAACAACCAGAAAGACAATGCCTGGGTTTAATCTTTTTGACAACCACGCTGCAGAAATTGCAGGCGTCTGGTCTTATCGTCTTAACCTCAACAGTTTTGTTCTCTTAAAAGATAATCATCTTCCGTTCTTTGAAAAGCCAAGCGACGCCGTTCTTGCAGCCCGCGAGGCCTATGGAAACGACATGGTTGTTGACTTGGAGGTTGATTCACTACCCCAGGCTCTTGATGCAATTACTGCAAAGCCTGATATTTTAATGCTTGATAATTTTGCCCCGGGAAAGGCCAAGGCTGCTGTTAAGAAGCTTCGGGCAAAAGGGTTTAGGGGAAAAATTGAATTAAGCGGTGGAATTACTTTTAAAAATATTAAGCGTTTCAAGGGCTGCGGTGCAAACATTATTTCCATGGGCGCTTTAACTCAGGGCATTGCTTCAAAAAACTTTTCTCTTGAAATTCTTTAACAGTGGTTTCCTATGAAGATTGCGTTGTTCGGTGGAACATTTGACCCGGTTCACAGTGGCCACATTAATGCGGCCGCAGAAATTGTTGAACAAGGAATTGTTGACGAGGTCTGGTTTATTCCTGTTTACTGGCATGCGTTTAAGGCTGCTGAAAAGGTCAGT
>JASLNX010000221.1 GCA_030745815.1 archaeon | reverse complement strand
GGCTACAAATATTGTTTTTTTGAAGAAACCAAATTTTAAGAATGCGATTCTTTTTACTGGCCTACCAGGCATTGGATTGGTTGGAAAAATTTCAGTGGATTATTTACTTAAGCAATTTAAGGCGGAGAAGATTGCGCTTGTTTTCTCAGACAGTTTTCCGCCAAGCGTTCACACTAAGTCTGCGCTAATTAATCTTATTCACGATGAGCTTTACGCTTTTACTTTTGAGGGAAAGCATTATGTTTTCCTCGCAGGGCCTGTTCAGCCTTCTCTTGATTTTAGGGTTGGGTCTGCAATGGAGCACTACGAGTTTGCTTCAAAGATAGTTGAGGTTTCCAAAAAGATTGGGGTGAAAAAGGTTTTCACTCTTGCTGGAATAAATGTTGGCGGCAAGAGGCTTGAAAGGGAGCCAGGGGTTATTGTGGCTGCTACAACAAAGGAGCTTGTTGACTGGTTTAAGGAAGTTGGCGCCAAGGCTGACAAAAAAGAGGGCCTTATTTCTGGCGCGGCCGGGCTTATTTTGGGAATTGCAAAGGAGAATGGTATGCAGGGAGCTTGCCTTATGGGTGAGACAAATGCAGAGCTTGTTTACGGGGACCATGGTGCTGCAAAAAAGCTTATTGAGCTTCTTGTGAAACGGTTTGGATTTAAAATTGACATGCGCGGTATTGAAAAGGAAAGCAAGGAAATTGAATCTGCATTCCAGCAGCTTGCGCAGCAGCTTGAACAACCGGAAAAAGACGATTCAGAAGGCAGTCCGTCGTACGTTCGCTAAAATTGTTTCAAACTTTTTTGGCCTGCGCTGCTGCCTTGCTTTAATTCTTTAGCAATTTCTTTTCCCATTTTTTCAAACTCTTCTTGGGAATCGCAGATTACTGGCTTGCCGTAGTTTCCGCCGCCGCCTGGGATATATTGAACCCAACCTTTTCTAAATGCAATTACTTTGCCTGCAACTTCTTTGTTTACTGTTGCAAGTTCTTCTTCAGGTACTTCAACCAAAATTTTTATTTCGTTTCCAAATCGATCAACAAATTCTCTCCAAAGGCTTTGGACCCTTATTGCGTTTACGTTTTTTACTTTTTTTGCAATTTGAATTATTTCGGCAAGTGGAACAGAGTGTATGTACTTTGGTCGAAATTTTGGGTGCTTTACTTTTCCATCTGAAAGCATTTCAATCCTATCTCTTACTCCTCTTTTAATTGAGCCCTTGCACGTTGGGCAACGCCAGTCTAAATTTTCTGCGTCGCCGATTGAAAAATTTGCATAGCATGCGTTGCATGCAGTTAAGTGATATTTTCCTTCGCGCGGGTCCAGCCCAACATTGAGTTTCATTTTCCCTGCGTCTTTTTCTTCAATTGCTTTTCTTAGTTCCTTAAAGTTTGGCTTGGCCAGTTCAATTCTTGTAAACTCTCGGCCAATTCTGTAAGGCCAGGGGCTGTGTGAATCTGAGTTGGTAAGAAACTGCAGGTTTCTATTTTCTGGAATTGTGTCGGCAAAGTCTGTGTCAGCACTTAATCCAAGTTCAATAAAATTAACTTTATCGCCAAGGCTCCCGTACAGTTCTTTAACTGAATCAAAGTGTGCATAAACTGAAAAGTACGGAGTGAAAGCGTGTGCTGGTCCAATAATTCCACCTGCATCAATTACCTTTCCTGCAATTTCTTCAGGGCTAAGTCTTATTACTGGTCTGCCGCAGCCCCATGAATCAAAAACTGCTTTTCCTTCAAGGCTTTTTTTTAAATTTTCTGCTGAGGCAAAGTCCGGCAAGAAAATCAGGTGGTGCACGCGCTTGTTGCATTGGACTTCAACCTGCGGAATAAAATTAACCTGTTCTTTTTTGTCTGTAAAAACCCCGTTTTCGATTTCAATAATATTTTCCTTCAAGTGCTTAAACCATGTTCCCTGCAGCAGGTCTGCTGTTCCACAAACATTAAGGCCCTTTAGCCTGCTTTGCTCTGCAATAATTGGCACAAGCATGTTTTTGCTTACGCCTGCACTGTATGGCCCGTGAAAGTGCAAATCGCAGTTAAATTCTGTCATTTAATCAATCCAATATACTTAATTAATCAATTAAAGAATAATATTATAATATGCCTGACTTACACGAAGCAATGTTCTACAAATCTTTAAAGGGCAAGGTTGTTCAGTGCGGCCTTTGCAGGCGCTCTTGTGTTATTCCTGATAATGGAGCAGGCCAGTGCGGGGCCCGCAAGAATGTTGGGGGAAAACTCTACTCTCTAGTTTATGGAAAAACTATTACTTCCTCAATTGACCCAATTGAAAAAAAGCCTCTTTTTCACTTTCGCCCAGGAACGCAGTGCCTTGGGGTTTCCACTTTTGGTTGCAATTTTTTCTGCAAGCACTGCCAGAACTGGGAAATTTCGCAACAGCGAACAGAGTCAGCCATTGCAGAGGTTCCCTTTGCATCGCCTGAGGAAATTGTAAAGCAGACTTTGGCCGCGGGGGTTGAAGGGATTGCCTACACTTACACTGAGCCCACAATCTTTGCAGAGTACGCGCTTGATACAATGAAGATTGCGCGGGAGAATGGCCTCTACAATGTTTGGGTAAGCAACGGTTACATGAGTAAAGAATGTGCTGACACAATTTCCCCGTTTCTTGATGCAATAAATATTGATTTGAAGGGGGACGCTAGATTTTACAAAGAGGTTTGCGGGAACGCAAAAATAGATTTTGTAAAGGAAAACATTTCGCTGTTTTACAAAAAGAAAGTTCATCTTGAGGTAACAAACCTTATTGTGCCAGGCTTTAACGATTCCGAAAATGACTTTAAAGAGGTTTCTGATTTCATCAAATCAATTGACAAAAATATTCCACTTCACTTCACTCGCTTTTCTCCGCTTTACAAAATGTCACACCTTGTACCAACTGATATTGAAAAGCTTCATGCGGCGGAAAAGATTGCAAAAGAGGTTGGCCTAAAATATGTTTACATTGGAAATGTTGCAGAAGAGGAGAACACGCTTTGCCCAGAGTGCGGTTCTGTTTTAATTAAGAGAGCTGGGTTCTCGGCAGGCATTACAGGGCTTAAAAAGAACGGGGCCTGTGCAAAGTGTGGTTTTTCAACTGGAATTGTTGTTTAAGGTCTAAACTACTCCGAAGAATTTTAACACCAGTAGTACCCCAACTCCGGCCAGGCCAAAGATTACGCTTACGACAAGTGTTGGGATTGTTAGGCCTGGGTCGACTCCAACAAATGTCATGAAGAGAATCCAGGCAACAAATCCAAGAACTGTGTTTACAATTATTTTTTTAATAAAGAAGAAGATTATGATTGCGCCAATAATTAGGATAATTCCGCCCACAAGAAGGCTTGGGTTGCTGGCTATTGCGCCGATTGCTTCTCCACCCATGTCTGCTGTGTTTTCCCCTAGGGTATTTAGTGCTGCAGGTGGTAATTCAAGAAACATCCGATATCAGTTGTGCCACAACAGGCTTTTAAATTCTTTTGGAATCAAATTGACTACAATGAGTAGATTTAGTGAGGAACAGAAGAGAATTGCAATTTTGCTTTTGCACGATCCAAAGACTGCGGAAGAACTAAACAAGCAGTTGGGAATTCCCTACACCAAATTAATGGCTGAATTAAAAAGCATGCTAAAACTTGAAGTAATTACAAAAGAGGGGTATCCAACAAAGTACAGGTTAAAGGCAAATATTGCAAAAGAGGTTCAAAGGCGAAAAAAGGTGGCCGAAGATGACATTAATGAACTTAGATTGCGCGCTTTTATTGAAATGCAGGCAATTGAAGAGGAATTACTTAAAAAGCAAATGGGCAAGCTAAAAGAGGCCCTTGAGAAGGACAAGAATTTTACAATTTACTCCGTTGAAGAGGAAAAACCAGTAAAAGACGAAGAATACTATTCATCGTACCTTGACATAAACTTCTCAGTAAGAGACTTTCCATCGCTTGTAAAGTTTATGTTCTTTTATGGCCCAAGCTCAATTGAGGTAATAAAGCCTGCGAAGGTTGAATTTTCTGCCCAGGACTTGCAAGACGGGCTTGTTGATTTGGCCGACATGATTCAAAAGTATAACAACTATATAACAAAAATTATGGGCAAGGCAGACATTGAAAAGTTCCATCAAAACATCTACAAGTAACTGGTACAATACTAGTTCGTTGATTGCGGATGTCATTTACTACAAAAGACATATATTTTGCCTTTGTTGGGCAAAAAAAGACCTTTTAAGCCTTTTTTCTCACCGAAAAGTATTTAAATGTCCTGTGGTTATAGAACTATGGGTCTAGCTATTGATATGCCTTTAGTGGTATGGTATCACTTTAAGGCGTAGCCATAATTAGGCTTATTTTTCATGTGAAAAAAATCGTGAGGTGAAACACTACATGAAAGGATTGAGTGTAAAAAAGCTAGCTGCTGTTGCACTTGGTGGAGCTTTGATTGGTTCTGCTTTGGCACCAGTAGTTTCAGCGGCAGTGACAAGCAATGTTGATACACTACAGAAGTCGGATGTTGTTAGTGCAACGACCGGTGACCCTGTTGTGAATGTTGCAGTCGGCTCAATGGGTGCAGCTCCTTCGGACTATGTCTGGGCGGGCAATATTGCTGCTAAAGTAGCGCAGCTTGCAACTGTTGATAAAAGTGTCACAATAACAGGCGGCGATGGCGGTACTCCTGATTTAACCGGAGTAACAGCAGATGTTACTGTTGGTGGAGATGTGTCTTATGCAACTGAGAGTTCTAAGACATATGAGGGATCAAGCTATGCGTTGAAGTCAGACCCTGGAGCGGCCAAGGAGCTTGTTAAAGAGCTTTCTAGCGCACAGCTTCCGTTTTTGACTAACGAAACAAGAACCTATAGGTACGCAGGTACTAGCTACAGTATTGTTGTTAAGGAGACCATTGGAATTACAGTTGATGCAAAAATGGACCTTATTGACAAGGATGTTGAAGACCTTATTGTCTACATGACTGGTGAGGGAGACTTTAACTATGTCCTAA
>JASLNX010000220.1 GCA_030745815.1 archaeon | reverse complement strand
TTTGCCTTTTTTTTTCTTTGCCGCAGGTTTTTTTGCCCTTTTCGATTTTGCCCTGGCTGATCTCTTTTCGGTTTTGCCCTTTTTGATCGTTTTCTTCTTTTTGGCTTTTACTGGCTTTTTTTTGCTCTTTACAGCCTTTTTTTGCCTGTTTTTTTTGCCAGTGTTTGCCTTTACAAGGGTTGGTAAAAAGAATTCAAATTCGTTTTGCGGTTCGTCCTTTAGTTCGCGCCGCATTTCTTCAATTATATCCTTTACTGTTAGTTTTTCATTTGCCATAGCAATCTAACCTAAATTTATGAAATTAAATGCGTTTTCTTATATTTATTCTTTTTCCCTGCGATATTGGCTCAAAATTAGTGTTTAAAGTGCGGGCACGCTTGAAAATGGAAGCAAGATCCAAAAAACAGTGGCATTGCTTTCACTCGCTTCCGCGCTCCCAAAGCATTTCTTGAAGAAACTACCGTTGCTTTCTTCCGAACCTGGCGGGTTTCATTCCAGCAAAAAACCTAAGGGTACAGAAGGTCAACGCTACAACAATGGCTGTATTCCTGGACCAAGTGCCCCTCTTCTCAAGCTTCGATTCCGGCGTAAAGCGGATTTCCGGCAACAGGGGTCCGCTGACCCCCCAATCTAGCCCGCAGTTAAATTGTACTTGCGTCTCTTTTAAAAAATATGGTTTGGGCAAAAATTACGTTTTTATGTAATTACTGCTGGTGTAACGGTAAGAACAGAGGCCAATTCAGCCAGTGAAGTTAAATAACTGAGTGGCAATAACAGCGAAATAAGCAAATATAAATACTACTTGTGGTCTAATTTTATTATGCCTAGACTTGTAACATCAAAGAGGGGGCCAAGAGGCAAGAAAGCACCAGGGCTTGTTCGGCGAGGCGTTGCTAAAAAAAAGTATGGTCTGTTTGGAAAGCTTGTTAGGGTAAAACCAAAAACAAGAAAGGAAAAAGAACCCACGATGAAAGATCTTAAACAGGACACAACTAAATTAAAGCAGGAAGCGACCAATGCAAGAAGACATGGAACCGTAACCGAGCAGTTAAGAAAAGCAAACGCTCAACTTGCAGCACTTGAAAAAAGGATAAAGGCGGACAAGAAACTAGTTAGGGACACAAAAGTTAGGGCAACTGAAATAGCTCGGCGAGCCAGAACAGCCAGAAGAAACTTACCCACAGCACAGGCAAATGGTGTAGTAGATAGGCTTACCGCACAACTTAATTTGTTAAAAGGGCCAGTACGACAAGCAACAGCTCGGCTTGCGGCAAGTGGGCCAAAGCGGCAGCAGTTAATTGAAAAATTGAGGGCCTTTTCAGGAGAAAAAAAGGCCCTTGGAAAAAAACTTGGTTTGAACCAATAACTTTACACATCTTCTATTCCATTTTCGGTTATTCTGTAAAGCGCTTCTCCGTCTGGCAAACTTGGGCTGTCAACAAGTTTTGCAACTCTTTTGTCTGCCTTGCTTTTTCTTAAGTAAATTCTTGTTTTTGAAGCGTGCGCTACAACATTTCCTCCAACTGGAGCGGTTGGGTCTCCAAATAGTATGTCTGGTCTGGACATAACCTGGTTTGTTACAAGTACAGCAATATTGTTCATTTCCGCAATCTTCATTAGTGCGCGCATGTGCCTGTTTAGTTTCTGCTGTCTTCCAGCAAGCTGTCCTCTTCCAACAAATTCAGATCTAAACTGTGCCATTAGTGAGTCCACAATCAAGAGCTTTATGTTTTTTTCCTTAATCATTTCCTCTGCCTTGTCAACTAAGAGCATTTGGTGGTCTGAATTGTAAGCTCTTGCTACAAAAATATTCTTCAGCGCTTTCTCCGGGTCCAGTCCAAGATATTTTGCGACCTGAATTGATCTCTCCGGCCTAAAACTGTTT
Source organism: archaeon (assembly GCA_030745815.1). GTDB lineage: Archaea > Iainarchaeota > Iainarchaeia > Iainarchaeales > JAFCCZ01. The sequence continues at coordinate 286 of JASLNX010000220.1, read as the reverse complement.
TCACTGTCAATATACAAACAGTTTCCACCAAGGCCTCCTTTTTCTTTTGGAAGTTGAACTGTAACCGATGTTACAAAGCACCACTGGCTTTTTCCAGAAGCATACTTTCCATAAATTTCGGTAATGCTCTGCGTTTCAATTCCGCCGCCGATTAGTGCATCAATTTCTGCACTGCCGGTAGTAACCCGCCCTACCAGTAATCTTTTTTTTGCAAGCTGATCAGCACTCTCATAACCCATTTCAAGGGCGTCACGTGCTGCCTTAATTGCCTTGTCAGATGTTAGTT
>JASLNX010000219.1 GCA_030745815.1 archaeon | reverse complement strand
TCTATGGCGTCGGCATTGCATTCAATATAGCTCCCGTCTGGGATGAAGAGGTCAATGGTTCTTCGCCCTTCGCTTGCGTTTGCTTCAAGTTGGTTTATTGTGCCTGCAAGCTTTTGTGCGGACAGTTTTACATTTGATATCCTTGCAACGTCTTCGGTACTTTGTGCAGATATCTGTAATGTTGGTTGTATAACTGAGTATATGTAAATTATTGCAATAAGCATTATTAGAATAAATTCAATTGAAATTTGCCCTTTTTTGTTTTTTAAAAAATTAGCCCCCATAACAAATCACCAACAATGTTTAATGCAAGGTATGCAATTAACAGCGCCGGAACAAACGGCGCGGAAAGTTTTATTACAACTGCATTTTCCAATTTCTTTTCTTTAACAAGCCTCCTAAGTTCAAGTATTTCTTCGTCTGTTAAGCCTCTTGCGTTCCTACTACTTGCAATAATTCTTCCAGGCGGATTAAGGTATTCCTTTAACGCTTGCACTTTATTATTGGTAAAGTAGTTAATAATTCTTTTTATTTCAAGTGGAGCGTAGCGCTCAACTTTTCCCTCTGTTTCAGCAAACGTCTCGGCAACTATTTCTCCTTCTTCTAATTCAGTTATTTTTTTCTCTTTTCTAAGCATAATTTTTGAAATTGAGTAAAGTTTTATGAGTAGGTAAATTCCAAAGAGCGTTACAGATGTCGCTGCAAAACCAATAATACTTTCTGCAGGGGCATTAAATGTAGATACTGCAAATATGACGATTGCTATGCCCAATCTTGTTTTACTGTTTTTTATAAGGCCTAATAGCAAAAGTGTAGGTATAACCAACCACTGGGTTACGGCAAAAAATGCCAGGCCCCAGGAAATTCCAACGATTGCCATTGCAAGTTGAATAGTCTGCCCCGCTTTTTGGATTGCGTCCTTAATCATTTTTACCCGTTCATCCTTTCTTTTCAGTAGGCCGTGCAAAGAAATTATTATTCCATATGGGGCCATTGCAAACACTGAGAAGATAAAGAGTGAAATTGAAAAGAGCGGGAGTTGAACCGCGTTGCTTACT
>JASLNX010000218.1 GCA_030745815.1 archaeon | reverse complement strand
AACGGAGAAACCTGGATTGTTGCAAAAGAAAAAGTGCAGAAAATAATGGACACAATTGAAGCAGGCTTCTCAATTGAAAAGACAGTTAAGGGAAAAGAGCTTGAGAATTTAGAGTACATTAACCCGCTTAAAAAAAACCTTAAGACACCTGAACTCAAAGGAGCCTACCGCGTTATTTTAAGCGAACGATATGTTAACCTTGAAGAAGGATCAGGCCTTGTTCATAGCTCCCCAGGCCAGGGAAAAGAAGATTATGATGCCGGAACCAAAGCAGGACTTCCTGTTTTTAGTCCAGTTAAAATTGACGGCTCGTTTACAGAAGAAGCAGGAAAATACGAAGGCAAAAAGGCAAGAGAAGTAGACAAGGAAATAATTGAGGATTTGGAAAACGATAGTGCGCTTGTTTACAAACACCCTTACACGCACGACTACCCTGTCTGCTGGAGATGCAAAAGCCCGCTTTTAATGATTTCAGTACCGCAGTGGTTCTTCAAAATAAGCGCAATTCAAAAAAAGCTTCTTGCAGCCAACAAGAAAACCAAGTGGGTGCCTGAACACATGCAGGGCAGAATGAACGACTGGCTACAGCAACTCGGAGACTGGCCAATTTCACGGGCAAGATACTGGGGAACCCCGCTTCCTATCTGGGAATGTGAAAAGTGCGAGGAAATAAAGGTAATTGGAACAATCAATGAACTCAAAAAAGAATCTGGCGTGGCAAAAATCGAAGTGCACAAGCCAGGAATTGACAAGATTGAACTAAAGTGCAAGTGTTCAGGAAAAATGAAGCGCGTTCCAGAAGTTTTGGATGTATGGTTTGACGCAGGGGTAAGCAGCTGGGCAGCCCTTGGATACCCAAGTAAAACTGAGAACTTCAAAAAGTTCTGGCCTGCCGCACTAAACATCGAGGGAACAGACCAGTTCAGGGGCTGGTGGAACTCGGAACTGATCCTTTCAACAATTGCATTTGACAAAAAGCCGTTTGAAACAATTATGGTGCACGGCCTAATAACCGACTTGGACAAGGTTAAAATGAGCAAAAGCCGCGGAAACGTTGTGACTCCAAAAGAAGTAATTGAAAAGCACAACAGAGACTTCTTAAGGTTTTATCTTGCAAGCCAGTCACGCGGTCAAGACGTAACATTTAGTTGGGACGCTTTT
>JASLNX010000217.1 GCA_030745815.1 archaeon | reverse complement strand
TGCTAAAGGAAAACTGCGGGGCCTTTACTCCAACGTATTCTAAATCAAGTGCTGATTTTTCAACGCGTGGGGCAGATTCTCCCATAATTGCTTTTGATGCAAGTTCTATGAAATTAATTCCTGAGACCTTTGAAACAAACGGGAAAGAGCGTGAAGCCCTAAGGTTTAATTCAATTACTTTTATGTCGTTGTCTTTTGCAATGAATTGCATGTTAAATGGCCCGGTAATGTTTAGTTCTTTGCAGAGTTTGCAGGCAACCACTTTAATTCTTCGAACAGTTTCAAGATATGTTTTTTGGGGTGGGAAAATCATTGTTGCGTCTCCTGAGTGAACCCCAGCATTTTCAACGTGTTCGTTTACTGCGTAAACAACAATATTGCCATTGTTTCCAACTGCGTCAATTTCAATCTCGCGTGCGTTTTCAATAAATTTGCTTATTACTACTGGGTACTCGCTTGAGAGCGAGGTTGCCTTGTCAAGGTAGCTGTTAAGGTCTTTTGCGTTGAATGCAACACTCATTGCGGCTCCACTTAAAACATAGCTTGGTCTCACAAGAACTGGAAAGCCAACTTTTTGTGCAAAAGAGAGTGCTTCCTCTTTACTTGTGAGTTCTTTCCATTTTGGTTGGTCTATTTCAAGGGAATCACAGAGTTTTGAGAAAATGTGTCTGTTTTCTGCTCTGTCAATGTTTTCAGGTGATGTTCCAAGGATTTTTACGTCTGCTTTGTGAAGCTTTATTGCAAGATTGTTTGGGATTTGCCCGCCCATTCCCATTAGTATGCCCAGCGGGTATTCTTTGTCGTAAATGTCTAAAACTCGTTCAAGCGAAAGTTCTTCAAAGTATAATCTGTCACAAACATCGTAGTCTGTTGAAACTGTTTCAGGGTTAAAGTTTATCATTACAGTGCGGTATCCCATTTTTTTTAAGGAATTGTTTGCGGTAACACTGCACCAGTCAAATTCAACGCTTGAACCAATACTATAGGAGCCGCTTCCAAGAAGCATTACTTGCTTTGTGTTATTGAAGTAGATATCGTCTTCAATTCCATTGTAGGTAACATATAGATAGTTTGTTTTTGCAGGAAATTCGGCGGCAAGTGTGTCAATTTGCTTTACCACTGGCAAAACATTAAGCTGTTTTCGTTTCTCACGCACTTTTAGTTCGTCTTTTTCTCCAAGAATTATTGCAATTTGCTTGTCAGAAAAGCCGGCTTGTTTTGCCTCAAGCAAGAGTTCTTTTGATATTTCTCCAAGAGACGTTTTTGAAATTTGTTCTTCAATTTCAACAACTTTTTTCAATTTGAACAAAAACCATTTGTCAACTTTGCTCAGGCCGTGAATTTTTTCAACCGAATACCCTTTTTTCATGGCTTCAATCAAAGCGTAAATTCTTTTGTCTGTTGGATGTTCAATGTCGCGTGCGATTTCTCTTATTGAAACCTTGTTTCCAACCAACCCATACATTCCAATGTTAAGCATTCTAATTGCTTTTTGCATTGCTTCTTCAAAGTTCCTGCCAATCGCCATTACTTCCCCAACCGATTTCATTTCGGTTCCAATGTGATAACTTACTTTTTGGAATTTTTGCAGGTCCCAGCGTGGGATTTTTACAACACAGTAATCAAGGGCTGGTTCAAAGCCGGCCAGTGTTTTTTTTGTTATTTTGTTTTCAAGTTCTGTTAAAGAATATCCGAGCGAAAGTTTGGCGGCAATAAATGCAAGCGGGTATCCTGTTGCTTTTGATGCAAGGGCTGAACTTCTGCTGAGTCTAGCGTTTACTTCAATAACTCGGTAATCATTACTTTTTGTATCAAACGCAAATTGTATGTTGCATTCTCCCACAATTCCCAAATGCCTTATCACTTTGGTGGAAATTTCCCTAAGCTTGTGGTATTCGTGGTTTGTAAGAGTTTGTGATGGTGCAACAACAATGCTTTCTCCTGTGTGAATTCCAAGTGGGTCAAAATTTTCCATGTTGCATACAGTAATGCAGTTGTCATAGCTATCTCTTACAACTTCATACTCTACTTCTTTCCACCCGGACAAGCATTCTTCCACCAAAATTTGCGGGGCGTAGGTAAAAACCATTTCAGTGAGCTTTTTTAGATCTGCTTCTGTTTTTGCAACCCCGCTTCCTTTTCCTCCAAGAGCGTAGGCTGCGCGAACTATTACTGGGTAGCCAATTTTATTTGCTGCTTTAAGGGCGGCTTCCTTACTTGTGACGGGAATACTTTTTGGAACCTTTATATCTATTGAGTAAAGCGATTTGTTGAACTTTTCACGGTCTTCTGTTTCAATAATTGTTTCAACAGGGGTCCCAAGAACTTTTAGGTTGTGCTTTTTTAGAATTCCTTTTTCAAATAGTTCTACTCCACAGTTTAGTGCAGTTTGCCCTCCAAAAGCCAGTAAAATTCCTTGTGGTTTTTCTTTCTCAATTACTTTTTCTACAAAGTAAGGGTTTACTGGAAGAAAATAGACTTTGTTTGCAAAGCCTTTTGAGGTTTGCATTGTTGCAATGTTTGGATTAATTAAAACAACTTCAATGCCTTCTTCTTTCATTGCCTTAATGCACTGGCTTCCGGAGTAATCAAATTCGCCGGCCTCACCAATTTTTAGCGCGCCGCTTCCAAGAAGGAGCACTTTCTTTATCTCAGATGCCAAACAAAATTCCTCCAATTAATTTTAGGCTTGAAAGAATTACCACAATCAAAAACAACTTTCTAACGAAAGTATTTCCCTTTTTGATTGCAAGTCTGGCGCCAATGTATGATCCGATTACTCCGGCTATTATCATATATGCCGCAATCCAGTAATCAATTATTCCTGCGTTAATAAAAACAAGGCTTGCGGAAATATTTGAAATGGTTGCGATTACTCCGCTGTATGTTGCGGCCTGAAGAAATGTTAGCTTTTCCTTTATTAAAAAATACATTCTTAGAAATGTCCCAGTAGCGCTTCCAATAATTGACCGGTATATTCCAAGTAGAATCATTACTGCTGACGAGGCCACTAGATTTTGCTTTATTGCTTCTTGTTTTTGTTCTTTTAGGCCAAGATCTTTTTTGAGCAGAAAGAAAACCGCTAGGAAAAGCAGAGCAATTGAAATAACAAGTTTTAGAATTGACTTATCAAGACTTATTACAATAAGGGCGCCTGCAACCGAACCAATTACGCTTAGGCTAGCGTACAGAATAATGTTTTTCAAATCCACTTTTACTTCTTTCATAAATTTTAATGCGCCTGCTCCGCTTGCGAAAATTCTGTAGAAACGGTTTGTTCCAACTACAATAGATGTGGGAATTCCTGCTAGAAACATTGCTGGTATAACAAGTAACCCTCCGCCGCCAACACTGCTGCCATAAACATTGGAAAAGAAGACAACTATGAGGAGTGTAGCTAGTACTACTGGGTCCATTATTTTTCCCTCTTTGCAATTTTCACAAACTTGTCAAACAAAAAGGCAGTATCAGTTGGCCCTGGCATTGCTTCGGGGTGGAACTGTACGCTCATAAACGGCTTCTTTTTGTGTCTTATGCCTTCGTTGGTTTTGTCGTTGAGGTTTGAAAACCATGGTTCCCATTCTTCGGGCAGGGTTTTTTCGTCTACAGCATAACCGTGGTTTTGTGAAGTAATGTAACAGCGTTTTGTTCCAATGGCAAGGGCTGGTTGGTTTTGTGATCTGTGCCCGTATTTTAGTTTGTAAGTGTCTGCTCCCGCGGCAAGTCCTAGGATCTGGTTTCCAAAGCAAATTCCAAAAGTCGGAATCCCTTTTTCAAGAGCTTTTTTAACAGTTTCAATTGTTTCCTTCATTGTTTTTGGGTCGCCTGGACCGTTACTAATAAACACTGCGTCAAATTTGTGTTCTCCATTGAAGAGGTCGTAGTTGTAGGGAACTTTTAGAACGGAAACCTTTCGCTCTAATAGCGATCTTACAATATTGTTTTTTACTCCACAGTCAAGCAGTGCAAAGGTGGTTTTTCCGTTTTCAAAGAGCTGGGGCTTTTTGCAGGAAACCTCTGCCGCCAGGTTTCTTTCGTTTGGGTCCTGCAGCTCAATTTCGTCTTCTCCAAAAACAATTTTTCCAAGCATTACTCCTTTCTCGCGGAGCTTTTTTGTTAATGCACGACAATCAATTCCTGTTATTGCGGGAATTTTCTCTTCTTTTAGCCAGTCTGAGAGCGATTTGGTGGACTGCCAGTGGCTGTTTTTGTAAGAGTAGTCTGAAACAATAAGGCCTGTTGCCTGAATTTTGCCTGATTCAAAATTCTTCTCAATTCCAAATTCGTCCTTTTCGTTTCCTGGAACACCGTAATTTCCAATTAAAGGGTATGTAAGGGTAAGAATTTGGCCCCTATATGATGGGTCTGTAAGGCTTTCAGGGTATCCAACCATGCCTGTGCTAAACACAACTTCGCCTGAAACTGACGTTTCAGCGCCAAAAGAAACACCTTCGAAGATGGAGTTGTCTTCAAGAATCAGTCTTGCCTTCACAGGCTTTGGTGTCAAAAACAAACCCGCTATGTAAGAAAGTCCAACTTCTATTTAAGCCTTTCGCGCAAAAATTGAGATTTTGCTAGCGATTTTGGTTTGAGGAAAGTAATTTAAATTCTTGAATTCATTATTTATACATGCTTATTAAAAGAGGTCAACCGCCAGGAGGTGGGGCGGCAAACAGGCCTGGTTCTTGGAAAGGTGTACCCCATGGGAAAAAGACGGCGATTCTTATCGCTGCTGCAAAGCGAGAGCAGGCCGTTTTAAAGCAAGCTGATTCATTGATTACTAAATTTAATAAGCGTGGTGGCGGTGGCAGTTTGCATATTACTGTCGGAGAAAGGGTTGGGCGAATTAAGTATTTGCTTAAAAATGAGCAGCTTATGGGAAAAGGGGCCTTACGGTCTAAGTGGGTTAAGAACTTAAGTGAAGCACTTGACGCTTTCTTAGTGCAATCTAATGCCTATTGGGATGCTGCGCTGCGTTTTGCAGCTGATAAAGAAAAGGTTTCACCTGAAGTTATTCAACAACTTGAGGCTAAGAAAAAGTTGGAACAGATTGGTATGACGCAAGTGTGTGCCAAGTTCATTGGCCCCTAGTTAAACTAATTGAATCTATTTTTCTCTGTTTAAGGCCTTTTGGCCAATGTCTTTTCTAAAATAAGCCTTTTCAAAAGAGATTTTTTCAACTGCTTTGTAAGAATTTTCAATGCTTTCTTTAATGCTGTTTCCAAGAGATGTAATTCCAAGAACCCTTCCGCCGTTTGTTAAAACTTTTTCCCCGTCAAGTTTTGTTCCAGCGTGAAAGACAACAGTGTCCTTGAGGGCGTTTGCCTCATTCAGTCCTAAAATTTCTTTTTCCTTTTCGTACTTTCCAGGGTACCCGCCTGAAGCCATTACAACACAGCAGGCAGCCTTTTCACTCCACTTAATATCTTGCTTTGCAAGTGTTTTGTCCATGCAACTTTGCAAGATTGGAACTAAATCTGACTCAAGTCGCATTAGTAGCGGTTGGGTTTCAGGGTCTCCAAATCGGCAGTTGAATTCAATAATTTTTGGCCCATTTTTTGTAATCATTAGGCCAGCGTAAAGAATTCCTGCATATTCTCGTCCTTCCTTTTTCATTGCGTCAATTGTTGGGCGCATTATTGTTTCAATAATTTCTTCTTCAAGTTCTTTTGTTATAACCGGCGCCGGGCTGTATGCTCCCATCCCGCCAGTGTTTGGACCTTTGTCGCCGTCAAAAACTGCTTTGTGGTCTTGACTTGAAACCATTGGTTTAATTGTTTCGCCGTCTGTAAAAACAAGAAATGATGCTTCTTCTCCAACAAGTTTTTCTTCAAGAATTACTTTTTTGCCGGCTTCTCCAAATGTAGCATCAACCATTATTTTTTTTATTGCCTCTTCTGCTTCTTCAACGGTTTCGCATACAATTGCTCCTTTTCCTGCAGCAAGACCGTCTGCTTTAACAACAATTGGCGCGCCCTTTTGTTTCAAATAATCCAGCGCCTTTTCTGCGTTATCAAAGTGTGCAAATTCTGCGCTTGGAATGTTATACTTTTGCAGTAGTTCGCGAGTAAAAATTTTGCTGCCTTCAATTATTGCAGCCTTTTTGTTTGGTCCAAAAACTTT
>JASLNX010000216.1 GCA_030745815.1 archaeon | reverse complement strand
TCAAATCCTTCCCCGACCTTTTTAACACTCTTAATGCCATTGGCTTCTTCAACTTCAATTCCAAACTCTTCCAGGTGAGAAGCCCACTCGGCCATCATCTCCTCTCCCTTCATCTTTTTTGTTCCAGGATAGTTTTCAATCCAGATTGCAAGAGCGCCTTGCCCGCCGACTGCTTCCTTTTCAAAAATCCGTACTTTCAGGTTTCTTCGCGCTGCATAAATTCCTGCAGTAATTCCCGCGGCCCCTGATCCAATTATTGCCAAGTCAATTGTGCTTTCAACCATCTAAATCAATACCTAAGGGGGATGGAAATCTTTTAAAATCGGCAAGATTAATAAACCTCAGAACAATATAATATTATACTTAAAAGGGTGTTTTGGCTTGGACGAAAGATGGAGAAATTTGTCGCTTATTGGGGTTGCCATCGTAGTAATTATTGTAGCCTACACCTTCCTACCGGCCCTTCTTGCGCCGCAGCCAGTGAGCTTTGACGACGGTCTTTTGGAACTGAATTCAATTTGGGCAGCTGAAGGGGTGTCCTTTTTCATGTCTGACAGCGAACTTGAGCAGGTGTCAAAGCAGGATCTTTTTTTCCTAAAGGCCGAAACCTTTGAGTTTGGAGAAAGAGCGTTTGCCCAGGCCAATTCAGACGAGTCTATTGCATTGTTTTCCCTTGCAAATGTTTACGGTGTAAGGCTTAATGTTTTCATCACGCTAAAAGAGCTTGCTGAGGCAGAGGCGGTTTACTCTTTTACCGGAAACGAATCCGACGAAGTGGTTTGTGAAAAAGTTTCAATTCTTGACGGTGTGCAAGAGTCGCTTGTTGTGCTACAACAAGATCTTGTGGCCCAAAACGCAGAGCTTGAATTGTTTGAATTAGAAAATCCGGCGGAGTTTGAAAAGGCAGGGTTTGTATTGAGTCTGGCAAAGCAAGCAGAGGTTGAGGAAACAATTCAGTCAAACGCTCTGCTAATTGCAGAAATTAAGAGGGGTTGCGCATGAAAAAGCTTGCATTGATTCTTATCGCACTCTTGGTTTTTTCATCTGTTGC
>JASLNX010000215.1 GCA_030745815.1 archaeon | reverse complement strand
AATTCCTCAATTGCAGTTTCATCAAAGGAATAAAACTCCTTTTTTGATTCGTCCTTAATATCAGACCAAGGAATTCCAACAGGACGCATGTGGAAGTTCTTGCAGCCAATCTGCTTTGCAATTTTTGCTGCTTCGTGAATTTCCGGAATGTTTTTCGGGTGCAAAAGGTACTTGTAGGAAACACCATACCCCTGCCGTCCGAGCGAAAGCCTTGTCTTGTTCTCATTACTGTAATCAACAAGCTGCTTTATGTTTTCAGTTGTCTTTTCAAACAAGTCGGCCTTTTTCAGCCCATTAAATGTTTCCTTTGTCCCGGCATCAATTGAAACCCCAACCCAAGTAATCTTTGACAACGGCTCAATAAACTTGTCAATAAGGGATCCATTGGTTACCACCCCAACTTCAATTCCGTTCTCAACACACTTTTCAATAAATTCCCCGACATGAGGATTCAGTAGCGGTTCGCCCCCGCCTGCAATGCAGATCGCATCAATTCCCTTTCCCCACTTAGCGGTTCCATTCCACTCGGACAAAAAATCGGCAATCTTTAGAAGCGAAGTCCTTGAAATCATCCCCTGATTTTCCTTTAGAATGTAATCGGCATTGCACCAGGAACACTTGAGATTACACGCATTGATTGGATCAACAGTTATAAGTGCAGGTTGAGGAATTTTTTTGCCCTCTTCAATAAGTCGCCAGCGGTAAACCTGCGCAAGAAGCTTGTAGCTGTTGAAAGGATTCCATTTCTTTGCCGGAGACCACTCTTTAACATTACCCTTCTTCATAACAAGCCACCCAAAAAGACAAATTTTTGCAGTTTTCCCCCTTAATTAAAATTTGCAGCTAATAATGTTTAAAAATAAAGTGCCCCCTGAAGGAAAAATAACGTTTTTTTCAAAGAAAGGCCTGCGCAGTAAACACTTTAAGGTTTTGCTGAGATTAAGGTGCTGGGGAACAGGATGGGGAAAAAATACCTTGCAATTAAAAGGGCAATTGACTTTGTTTTTGCCACAATACTCCTTGTTCTGCTTTCGCCGCTAATGCTCTTAATTGCCATAGTAATCAAACTTAAATCCCCAGGGCCTGCCATTTACATGCAAAAAAGAGTTGGGCACAATAAAAAAACATTCACATTCTACAAGTTCAGAACCATGGTAAAAGATGCAGATAAAATGCTGCCAAAAATAAGGCACCTCAACGAAGTTGACGGGCCGGTTTTCAAAATTCCAAACGACCCAAGGCTTACCTCGTTTGGAAAGTTTCTGGCGCACACAAGCCTGGACGAGCTCCCTCAACTTTGGAACGTTTTAAAGGGCGAAATGAGCTTTGTTGGATTTAGACCACCCATTCCAAGCGAAGTGGAGAAATACGAAAACTGGCAGATGGCGCGCTTTGAAGAAAAACCAGGCATAACTTCCCTTTGGGCAGTGCAAGGCGCGCACAAGATGAGTTTTATTGACTGGATAAAGCTTGACCTAATGTACAACGAAAACATTTCCTTTACACTAGACGTTAGAATTGTGTGGCAAACAGTGAGTCACATGCTTCAGAGCGTAATAGTAAAGACCTGGCACAAGGTAAGGCACCCATTTCGCCACTAGCCGCCAATTAAAATTATTTAATGATGTCGGCAACTAATTTAAGTGCATGAAAACAATCATTGCACACGATTACCTGGCTAGCCCTGGCGGAAGCGAAAAAGTTCTTGAGCAACTGGCAAAGGTTTTTAGCAAGGCCGAAATTTTCTGCCTCTTCAAAGACAACTCAATTGCCTTCAACAAAAAATTAAACGCAAAAACATCAATTCTGCAGAAAATAATTTTCAGCAAAAAAAAATACCCAGCCTTTGCATTCCTTTTCCCGTTCGTTGTCTCTGCAACAAGACTCAAGGCCGACCTAATAATTAGCAGCAGCCACTCATTCATAAAAAATTTCAGAAAACCAAAAAGCGCACTGCACATTTGCTACTGCCACACGCCCTTTAGATACGCCTGGCATATGAAAGAAGAATTCCTTCAGGGAAAACTATTGCCGGTGAGAATTGTGCTGGGCGCTTTCTTGCACGCGCTAAGGTTCTGGGACAAAAATTTTGGAAGCGTGGACTATTTTGTTGCAAACTCCAAAGAGGTCAAAAAAAGAATTAAGGAATTTTACAACCGTGACTCAACCGTTATTTATCCCCCTGTTGAAACCACATTCTTCACACCTGAGAAAAAGGCAAGTGGAGATTACTATCTTGTGGTTTCAAGACTTGTTCCGTTCAAAAGAATTGATTTAGCAATTAACGCGTTCAAAGAGCTTGGGAAGCCGCTTGTTGTGGTGGGCGAGGGGCGGGCATCTGCCAAACTGCAAAACTCGGTAAGGGCCTGCGCTAACATAACGTTTGTTGGAAACGTTGAAGCGGACCAGCTAAGAGAATACTACCGCAACTGCAAGGCCTTAATTTTCCCGCAAGCAGAAGATTTTGGAATAACCGCTGTTGAGGTACAAGCCTGCGGCAAGCCAGTTGTTGCCCTTGCAAAGGGTGGGGCACTTGAAACAGTTGTTGAAGGAAAAACCGGTCACTTTTTCAAAGAGCAAACAGCGGGTGCACTGGCAAAAGCTGTGAAAGAATTTGAGCGCATGAAATTCACGCAAGCAAACGCTCGGAAAAATGCAGAGCAATTTTCCACAGAAAGATTTAGAAAAGAAATAAAATCTTTTGTGGAGTCACGGCAAAAAATCTTTCGCCCTTGACCAGACTAGGCCAGTTGTCCAGGCCACGCCTCTTACCAGCAAGAAAAATTTTCGTCTCAAGGGCACGCCTGATGTTTCGGAAATTTTTCTAGAAATTGTTAATGGAATCTTTCCAACCGAACTTATTTCCGACAGGCGACCGCTCGCCATGCCTCTGCCCTTATGCTTTCTGTTAAGCTTGGCGTGCCAGTAGGCCTTGTCAAAGTTTACTGCAAACGTTTTCCAGAGGGATCCTGGATGAGCGTGCCCAACCTTTACTGCTGGAAGAAACCTTACTTTTGAAATCCCCTTCAACCTCAACGCAAGGTCAAGGTCAATGCATCTCTTCAAATTGGGATCAAACATAAGTTTTTTCATTAGCGAGGCCTTGATTGCGAAATTTTTTGAATCAATTGTGTTAATGTACTTGCCTTCAAGGTTTCGCTGAACCCACTCGCTCTCGTCCTGCTGCACATTCCCAGCCCAAAAGCTTCCAATCAGGCTGTACTCAAAACCCATTACCGCGGACTCTTTGCCTTTAACTATTGGACTAACCAATTCCTCAATCCAGTTCTCTGGAACAACGCAGTCAGAGTCAGTCATTGCAATAATACTCCCCTTTGCAGAATTAATTCCAGCGTTCCTTGCTGTCCCCCTGCCCGGCCTTGGCTCAAAAACATAACTAAGATTTGAATTTTGCTTCTGGAACTCTTTTATTATGGCCTTTGAATCGTCACTTGAGTTGTTGTCCACCACAATAATTGAATAGTTGCCGTATGTCTGGTTTGAAACAGACTTAAGGCATTTTCTCAAAGTCTTTTCCCCGTTGTAAACAGGGATTACAACAGAAACCGGCGGAGAAGTCACTCCAAACACCCCAAAAATTCCCCACATATTAGCATTATATAAAGAATATAAAGAAGTAATTTTAAAAAAGAGGGATTAGAAGGGCAATATTGAGGGCATTGCAAAAACCTTGGGAAAGGGTTTAAAATCTGTTCGCTGCCCCAAATAATTAAGCAAATTTTAGGGGTTAAACGCTGAATTTTGAACTTAGGGGGTGCTTTAGTTATGGCTGGAGAGGGAGAAATCCAAAACAAGCCTGTCAAAGAGCAGGAAGAAGAAGTAGTTGCACAGGAAGAAAAAGCGCAGGAAACTCAAGAGGAAGCGCAGGAAGAACCGCAGGAAGTAGAGGAAACGCAGGAAACAACTGCTCCTGAGACAGACGAAAGGGAGTTGCCTTTTCCACGCGCAACAATTACAAACAGGCTTAGAGAGCACCTTGCAAAAGGCAAGCAAATAAAGGGCCAGGTAAAGGACGAAATGAACGTTTGGGTTGGCAAAATGATTCAGCGCGTTGCCGAGAGAATGAATTCACAGCCTTACACCTTTGTAAACTATGACATGCTAAAAGAAGCAATTGCACCATATGAAAGCATTCAAGAAATTGACTCTGAAAGAAAAACCCTGTCAAGCGGCCTTAAAAAAATTCAAGAAGACTGCGACAAGCTAATTGAAGAAATTGACAAGAGCTCAAAGAAAAAGGTTGCCTCGCTCAAATTTGACGGAGACAAACTGCCCTTTCCAAAGGCAACAATTACAAACAAGCTAAGAATGCACTTAAGCGAAGGCAAGCAAATAAAGGGCCCTGTGAAAAAGGGATTAAACATCTGGGCAGGAAAGCTGGTTAAGGCAATTGCAACCAAAATGAACTCCTACAAATACAATTACGTTGACGGCGGAATGTTTAGGGACGCAATTGAAACCTACGAAAGCATTGGGGAAATAGAAATTGAAAAGGTTCGCATAATAAAGCAGCTTGAAGCAGTAAAATTAAGTTGCGATGTTCTAGTGAGCGAAGTTGAAAGAAAGTTTGTAAGGTAACAGCGGGCAAAGCAAACTATGCAGTGGATTCAATGTTTGACAAGCGGGTGAATAAAATAAAGGAAGTTGCAGGCCAGAAGATTGACCTAACAGATGTAACATTATCATTCCAATAAGGATAAGCAGTGAGGATCAGCTCATAAACACGCAAATAACGCTCAAGTACCTTCTAAAATACTTCAACACCAACATTATCTTAACAGAAAACGGACCGGAAAGTAACTGGGACAAATTTGGAATTGAAAAGAACCCTAATCTGCAGTATATCTTCCAACAAACCAACGACCCTATTTTTTACAGAACCAAAATACTAAACGAAATGCTTACAATGGTCAAAACAAAAGTCACTGTCACCTACGATATAGACGCACTGCTTCCAGTGCAATCATATGTAACTGCGAGAAACGCAATCACCAAACAAGGATATAGCTGTGTTACACCAGAGAGCGGTGAATCAAAACGCTTCAGTATAGACCGGGAACATAAGGTGATTCTAAGCAAAACCCTTAATCTGAATTCTCTTCCAAAAAACGAACTTGTTCCTAAACGCGGGGGTCCGGCTAGATTTGGGCTTGCGATTTTCATGAACACCAAAACTTACCGAGAGCTTGGCGGCGAAAACGAAAATTTCATTTCCTGGGGCTGGGAAGACCACGACCGAATAATGCGATTTCGCAGAATGAAATATAAGGTTGGTACGCTAGACAATACTCCTGTTAAGAGAAACAGCTACCATTTAGAACACGAGAGAGGAATTAACAGTTGGAAAATAAGCCCATACTATAAAACTAACGAGGCCACTTTAGAAAAAACCAAAAGATTCTTAAACCAAAGAAGGCGTGAGAACATACCAATTGAGGAAGTAGCAAAGCTCTGCATAAGACGGCCGGGCAACCAACCCTAAATTTTTTCAAAAACCATGCAAAGGTATTTAAACTTTTATTTCTTTTTTTAGGTCAGACCCAACAATTAACCTAATTTTTGGGAGAATTTATTAGGAGTGGTGGAATGTTTTTCTACAGTATGCAGTATCGACTATTGAAAATGGAAAATTTGGCAAAAAAAAGTATTGAATCAACAATTGACACGTTTCTATTGAGAACACTTTTTGTGTTAATGGTAGTAAGTGAGTACTTACCAATGCAAGCAAGAGCCTGCGAAAACAAATTAGTTTACTATGGAGTAATTGGAGTTGCATTTTTAGTAACAGCAGCACTTTACCCTGTTGGGTTAGCAATAGATACCCTGCAAAAAGCAGTGGAGTTTCTTAAATGGGCCAAGCAGGCAGAGTACAAAGCAGAGTTTTACTTTAGAACGCATCATATCTTTCTAATACTTGCGTTTTTAATCTATGCAGTGTCAATTCTCAGGGTTTTATTATAGCCAATAGCAAGTAATTTAAACAATAAAGGCATAATTTATCTGGTATCTTAAATGACTGTTGACTCAAAAATAATAAAGACAGGCACTCCAGGCCTTGACGAACTCTTTGCAGTAAATGGCTTCAAGAAAAACAGCAGTGTTCTTGTAAGCGGCGAACCAGGAGCAGGAAAAAGTATTCTTGCAATGCAATTTATTTACAACGGAGCAAAGCTCTACGGAGAACCAGGAGTATTTATTACATCTGAACAAACCGTTGAAAAAATAAGAAGCCTTGGAAAAGACCTTGGAATGGATTTTGCAACATACGAGGAAAGCGGCCTTGTTACAATAATAAAAGTTCCAATCGCAAGAAGTAGCGATATAGCACCAGACAAAATGCGCGCGGCCATCAAAAAAGCAGGCGTTTCAAGAGTTGCACTTGACTCAATAACCCCGTTTGAAATTCTCGCAACAGACATTAAAGACTTCAGGCTAAAAGTAATGTCACTTGTTGAAATGCTTGTAAGAGACAATATAACACTTCTTGTAACAGCTGAAAAGAAAAAAACAGACTTTGAAAACATTGAGTTTGCGCCAGAAGACTTTATTTTTGACGGACTAATCTTCATGGGAAGGCTAAGGCGAGCAATAAGCTTTGAAAGGGTCTTAAACATTGTAAAAATGCGAGGAACTGATCACTCAATAAAACTCCACCCAATAGAAATAAGCTCAACCGGGCTTGTTGTAAAACCCCTTGAAGACTAATTAAACACGCATATCCATCAAAAAAAGTAAGCTTTTTAAACGTATATATCCATCAATTATATTACTTGTTTTTATCGCTTTTTTAGCACAACAAGCAAAATAAGCAATTATTGGAGATGATATAAATGACTGAAGCTACACAGCAGCCTGTGGTCTTTATGACCGAAGGCACTAAAAGAACACGCGGAAGAGACGCACAAAGAATAAACATTCTTATCGCGAAAGCAGTTGCAAACGCGGTTAAGTCAACACTTGGCCCAAAGGGAATGGACAAGATGATTGTTGACGACTTAGGCGACGTTACAATTACAAACGACGGCGCAACAATTCTGGACGAAATAAGTATTGATCACCCGGCCGGAAAAATGATGGTGGAAGTTGCCAAAACCCAGGACGAAGAAGTTGGAGACGGCACTACAAGCGCTGTTGTAATCGCAGGCGGCCTGCTAAAAAAAGCAGAGGAACTACTTGACAACGACATACACCCAAGCACAATCATAAAGGGTTACAGACTTGCTTCAAAGAAAGCAAAAGCAGAACTTGAAGCAGTTGCTGACGAAGTAAGTTTCAAAGACAAAACAACTCTGAAAAACATTGCTTTAACCTCAATGACAGGCAAAGCCGCAGAGGCAGCTAAAGAACTTGCCGATCTTGTGGTTGACTCAATAGTTCAAGTAGCCGACGAAGAAAACGGAACAATAAGTATTGACATTGACAACGTTAAGGTTGAGAAAAAGCAGGGCGCTTCACTTGAAGAAAGCTACCTGGTTAAAGGCCTTGTAATTGACAAGGAAATAGTGCACGGTGCAATGCCAAAGAAGATTGATACAGCAAAAATCGCACTTCTTGACGCAGCACTTGAAATAAAGAGCACTGAAACAGACGCAAAAATAGAAATCACTTCCCCTGAACAAATGCAGGCATTCCTTGACCAAGAAGAAGGCATGCTCAGGAAAATGGTTGACCAAATAAAGAAGTCAGGAACAAACTTTGTAATCTGCCAAAAGGGAATTGATGACTTAGCACAGCACTTCCTTTCAAAAGAAGGAATTTCTGCAATAAGACGTGTTAAGAAATCAGACATGGACGCCCTTGTAAGAGCAACCGGCGCAACCATTGTAACAAGGCTTGACGACCTTTCAACATCTGACCTTGGAAAGGCAGCAAGTGTTCAAGAAAGAAAGATTTCAGGAGACGACATGGTCTTTATTGAAGGCTGTAAAAACCCTAAGAGCGTTTCAATGCTTATAAGGGGCGGCTCAGAGCACGTTGTTGACGAGGCAGAAAGAGCAGTTCACGACTCATTGATGTCAGTTGCAACCGCGGTAAAAAGCGGAAAGGTTGTTGCAGGCGGAGGCAGTATTGAAGCAGAGGTTTCAGTAAAGCTTCGCGACTACGCACAAACAATTGGCGGAAGAGAACAACTTGCAATAGAAGCCTTTGCAGACTCACTGGAAGAAATTCCAAGAACTCTTGCAGAGACCGCGGGAATGAACCCGTTGGACACTATTGTAAACCTTAGGGCAAAGCACCGCGCAAAAGGCGGCTTGCACATTGGAGTAGACGTTATGAAAGGAAAGCTTGCCGATATGAAGGCACAAAACGTTGTTGAGCCAATGAACGTCAAAACCCAAGCAATTGCTTCAGGAACAGAGGTTGCTGAAATGGTGCTTCGAATTGACGACATAATTGCTGGAAGCAGCAAAGGCAAGATGCCACCAATGCCACCAGGCGGAATGCCACCTGGCATGGGTGGAATGGGCGGAATGATGTAAATCACCCCCCTTTAATTTCTTTTTTTTATTTAAGTTTTTCTAAAACAGATTCAATCTCTTTTCTAAGATCTTCTTTAGAGCCCTCGTTTGAAACAGAAAAATCAGCAGCGGCAATTGGCCCGCCCTTGTTAAGCTTTTCAATTTCAGCCTTGTCACGAGCTTTGGCCTCGGCTTTGGTTAAAGGCCTTTCGCTTCGCTCTGCCAAGCGCTTGTAACGAGTTTTTGGAGACGTACTTATTGCAACAAGCTTTAGTTCAGAAAACTTTTTTCGCAGTTCAACAAATTCTTCCCAACTGTAAAGCCCGTCAATTAAAACGTTTTTCCCCTCAGCAATCATTTTCTCAATCTTTGGAATGTTTACCAAGGCCATTGCAGCCATCCCGTGCTTTTGCCTGAGGTCCTCTCTTACAGCCTTCTCATTTTTCTCACTAACTTCCAGGCCCCGGCCCTTTAACTCTTCAATTACCGTATTGCCAAAGTAAACCAATTCAAACCCTGCTTTAACAAAGGCCTTTGATGCCTCGCTCTTTCCAGACCCTGGCATCCCAACAATTGCAACAATCATGAACAAGAATTAGTGCAAAAGGAATAAATAAGAAACTGCGCAAATTGCGCACAAAGGAAGATAATTCGGCAATTAACCGTTTTAAAAAAGGCTGATAAACGAAGCCATTGAAAAGGTTTAAAAACAAAAGAACCATTTTATATCCGGTGATTATACAATGGCTGATATACTAACAGATTTGCTAACTCAGTTCAGAGATGGCTTAAGCAAGGCCGCACTAAAAGTAGGCGGTTCGTTTGTTGAAGTAATTCCTGCACTGATTTTGGCACTGGCAATAATTGGAATTGGTTGGTTTATTGGAAATGTGATAAAAAAAGTGATAATTAAAATATTGCAAAGTACAAAAATTGACCAGTGGATTGACGAACAAAACCTAACAGCAGCAATTGGCGGCAAAGAAATGTCGGCATTGGTTGGAAGCTTTTCAAAATGGTACATAATCTGGGTTTCGCTGTGGGTTGCCGCAGACTCAATCAAACTACAGGGCCTAAGCCAATTTGTAGAAGCACTTGTTTTCTACATCCCACAAGTTCTTGCAGCTCTTTTAGTAGTAATCCTTGGACTACTGCTTGGAAGATACCTCAAGAACGCAATTGATGCAACACAGCACAAGCTCAAAAGAGCAGCTGGTACGTTAATTGAAAGTGTAGTGGTTTTGTTTGCAGGAATTCTTGCACTAAGCCTTGTTCTGGGCGAAGCAAAAGTTCAAGTAGTAATACAACTACTAAACTTGTTTCTAACACCGTTCCTTTGGAGTATAGCAATTGCAGTTGGAATTGTTATAGGCATTTCATTTGGACTGGCGTTTAGAAAAGAAATCCAGGGCTTTGCAACAGAAATCAAAAAAGGCTACGTTAAGTAAAGTAGCCTTCATCTTCTTTTTTTCTTTTAATCTCTCATAGTTAGCTATATAAAAACAATTTCAACCAAAATAATTACCACACACAACCACATAAATTGGCCATACAATCCCAGGGCACGTAGCTCAGCTTGGCAGAGCGTCGGTCTTATACACCGCAGGTCGGGGGTTCAAATCCTCCCGTGCCCAATCCATGCCAAAACAAGTTCAAAGGAAACAGATAAAAGCGACAAGAAAAAAGCCTCAAAAAAAGGCAGCTGCCAAAAATGGACAGCCACGCAAAAAGTCAGCCGGAAGGCGATTAAGGCAAGCTGTTCTAAGAAGCAACAGACTCTGGTCAACAAACCCTGATGTACTGGCCGAAGCTCAAAAAACGCTTTACAAAATGAAGAAGATAGGGGAAATTCGCGCAAGCGAAATCCTAAGAATTTTTGAGTCACCAGTTTCAACCACAAGAATGGTTGCAAAACTAAGATCTTTTGTGGAAGGCAAAAAAAGCTTTCAGCAACTTATGATAGAAGTTAACAGAGCCTACAACAACCAAGTGCCCCAGGAACTCGTGCAAAAAGCCCTTGACTGCAGACAAGGAAGCTTCAGTACGCACCTAGACAGAATAAGGCAAGCATTTGAACCCCCTGGGTCGTTTATAACAGGAATAACAATTAAGAAAATTTACCAAGAAATCAGTAAAGCAGAGGCTGATAACCGGCCAAGAAGACTAAAGCGATTGAAGACGTTAATAAAACTGGCAAACAAGTTCAAAACAGAAATCCACAACGCGGCCTCGCAAAGATACCACGCAATTGAAAGGGTAAATGCTGCAATGACCAAAAATGGCGTACTACCATATAGGACGTCAATAGGAATTGCAGAAGACGTATTGAAAAAAAGCCCAAAAGTACGAATAGACCTTGACATAGCACAAAGGGCGAAGAAGACCCTTTTCTCCCTTGAAAGCGCGTTTAGAGCAAACGTTATAAAGAAGCTTTAACCAAACAAATTATTTATAATAATTGATTTTCAGAAATAATTCAAGTGACTCAAATGACCAAGAAAAAAATGTTAGAGCCATATACCAGAGAAAAGGAAGCAGAAATCCACAAGTTCTGGAAAAAGGAAAAAATCCAGGAAAAGGTT
>JASLNX010000214.1 GCA_030745815.1 archaeon | reverse complement strand
GAAGGCATGGCAAAAGAAGCAAAGCAGGCGCCTGGTGGCATTGAGATAATTCCTGAAAAGCTTGAAATAATTAACAAGGCTGATGCGCCAACTCCAATTGACACATCCGGAAAAATTGAAACAGATTTAAGTAAGCGCTTGGATCACAGGTTTTTGGACCTTAGAAATCCAAAGGGCCTGGCTATTTTCAAAGTTCGCTCAAAGTTCTACAAGGCACTTGTTGACTTCTTTGACGGGGAAGGCTTTGTGAACATTAACACCCCGAAAATAACTTCTGCGGGGGCAGAGTCTGGGTCGGAGCTCTTCCCGGTTGTTTACTTTGAGAGGGAGGCCTTTTTATCACAGAGCCCACAGCTTTACAAGCAGACAATGGTTTGCGCAGGATTTGAAAATGTTTACGAGATTGCCCCTGTCTTTAGGGCGGAAAAGAGCAACACCCCAAGACACCAAACGGAGTTCACAGGCGTTGACTTTGAGATGGGATTCATTAAGGATACCGGGGATATAATGGATGTAATTGAGAACATGTTAAAGTTTGTTTTGAAAAGGGTTAAAGAAGACTGCAAGGAAGAGCTTGCGCTTTGGAATGTTGAAATAACTGTTCCGAAAAAGATTCCACGCTTTAAGATGCCTGAAGTTAAGAAATGGCTTGCGGAAAAGGGCAAGAAAATTGCAGAAGACGACGACTTTGATGCAGAGGCCGAGAGAATGGTTGGAGACATAGCCAAAGAAAAGTTTGGAGAAGAATTTATCTTTATTACAAACTACCCAGTTAGGAAAAGGCCATTTTACCACTTTTATTCAGAGGACGGCAAGACAACCGACGCCTTTGATCTTATTTGGAACGGTGTAGAGATTGCAACAGGCGGCCAAAGGGAGCACCGCTACGACGTTTTGAAAAAACAGGGTGCGGAAAAGGGCGTTGACTTGGATGAAATGGGATTTTATGCAGAATTATTTAAGTTTGGAGCACCACCACACGGCGGCGTTGGATTTGGTCTTGACCGATTAATCCAGAGGCTGTTTAAGTTTGACAATATACGAGAAGCTGTTCTTCTCCCAAGGGACCCAGATAGAATTACGCCCTAAATTGGCAGTTAAACCCACCCCTTTTAATTTCTTTTTTTGCTTATTCTAATGAATAAGGTGAGTTAATGCCAGATGTAAAAATTGACAAAAAGTTACTGCTTAAGGTTGCACAAAATGCGCGTCTTAACCTTTCAGAGGCCGAAGTAAAGGAGTTTCTGCCACAGTTAAAGGAAATAATTAAATCATTCAACAAACTTGATGCACTAGGGGTTTTCTCAGAAAAGCCTTCGTTTCAACCCCTTCCTTTGAAGAACGTTTTTCGTGAAGACAAAAAAGAAAAGTGCTTAAGTCAAAAAGAGGCCTTAAGCAATACCAAACACAAAAAGGACGGCTATTTTTTGGGCCCTAAATCGGTGTAGACTATGGATGCGACAAGTATTGCGGATTTTGTTAAGCAGGTTGTAATGGGAAAGATTTCGGTTGTTCAGCACACCGAACAGGTTCTCAGTGAAATTGAGTCAACAAATTCTGAGTTCAACCATTTCAACCTCCTTGCTCGTGATTTAGCACTGCAGCAAGCAAAAGAGATTGATGCCGAAATAAAAACAGGTAGGCACAAGGGAAAACTTTTAGGAGTTCCAATAAGTGTAAAGGACTGCATTTGTGTTAAGGGAATTGAAAGCAGAGCAGGAAGTAAAATTCTTTCAGGTTACAAGCCAACATTTAACGCAACAGTAATTAAAAAGGCCCGCTCAGAGGGCGCAATAATTGTTGGAAAAACACTACAAGACGAATTTGGATTTGGAACGTTCTCTACAAACACAGGAGTTGATTTCCCAACACCACTAAATCCACTTGACAAGTCAAGAAGCTGCGGTGGCAGTTCAGGCGGAAGTGCGGGTTTTACGGCCTTAACTGAGTTTACACACGCAGGACTTGCTGAGAGTACAGGTGGAAGCATTGCTTGCCCGGCAGCATTCTGCGGAGTTGTCGGATTCACTCCAACCTATGGCAGGGTTTCAAGATACGGTTTAATGGATTACGCCAGCAGTCTGGACAAAATTGGAACAATGGGAAAAACTGTTGCCGACGCATCGCTTCTCCTTGAAATTATTTCAGGGCACGATAGTAACGACAGTACATCTCTCCCAGAACCGGTTACAAGTTTGGATGAGGGAAAAGGAGAAGCAGGGCTAAAAGTTGGAATTGTAAAAGAGCTTTTTGAAAAAAGTGACGAAGCAGTTAGAAAAGAGTGCGAGAAAGCAGTAAGTGAAATGGAAAAGCTCGGGGCCTCAGTTAAAGAGGTTTCATTGCCCCTTAATTCAGAGTATGGGGTTGCGGCATATTATCTTCTTTCAATGAGTGAGGCATCAACAAACCTTGCAAAGTTTTGTGGAATGCGTTACGGTCTGCACGGAAAGCTTGAAGGAAGTTTTAACGAATACTTTTCAAAAATTAGAAGCGAAGGATTTGGAAAAGAGGCAAAGAGAAGAATTCTTTTAGGAACA
Source organism: archaeon (assembly GCA_030745815.1). Lineage (GTDB taxonomy): Archaea > Iainarchaeota > Iainarchaeia > Iainarchaeales > JAFCCZ01. The sequence continues at coordinate 2,963 of JASLNX010000214.1, read as the reverse complement.
TTTGCAAGAATGTCTGGTTTTAGGGACGCATACTATTTGCGGGCTGCAAAGACAAGAACAAAACTAATAAACGAATTCAAGGAAGTATTCAAAGAGGTTGATGTTTTGGCGCATCCTACAATGCCTGTTGTTGCGCCAAAGTTTTCGGAAATCAAAAAGCTGTCCCCAATGCAGAATTATGCAATGGACTTATGCACAGTTCCAGCAAGTTTGGCAGGCTTACCGCATATTTCTCTTAATGCTGGAGCCGTCAAAAAGATGCCTGTTGGATTAATGTTAACAGCTGACCATTTGCAAGAGCAAAAGCTTTCAAGCGCTGCATTTTCACTAGAGGGGGCGTTGAAATGAGCAAGAGTAAAGAATTGAAGGTTGCGATTGAAGCTGCAAGAGCTGGCGGCAAAGAAGCAATGAAATATTTTGGAAAACTTAAACACATAAAGTTTAAAAGTAAAAATCTTGGGTACGTAACAGAAGCTGATTTTGCATCACAGGAGAGAATCAAACAAGTAATTCTCAAATCTTTTCCCAATGCAAAATTTCTTGCGGAAGAGGACAAAGATCAGGGCCCTGTTTCAGGCAAGGTGTGGGTTATTGATCCGATTGACGGAACGCAAAATTTTATTAAGGGAATTAAATTGTTTGCAATGTCGATTGGGTTACTGGATGACGGAGTGCCTGTTCTTGGGGTTGTATTAAATCCTGCTTACGATGAACTCTTTTATGCCGAAAAGGGAAAAGGAGCTTTTTTGAACGGACAACCAATACGGGTTTCAAATGTTTCAAAAATGGAAGATGGAATTTTTGATGTGGGGCTCCCAAAGAGGGACGACACAAGGAAGCAAAACTATAGTTTGTTTAAGAAACTCCAAGTAAGTATGGGGGGGTATAGGGCTTTTGGCACTGCCTCACTACAATTCTGCTTTGTTGCGTCTGGTCTTATTGAAACATTTATTGAATTTGGACTTTATCCTTGGGATTCGGCAGGTGGGATTCCAATTCTTGAAGAGGCAGGTGGGAAGATTACTGATGAAAAAGGTCAAAGGTTTAATGTTTTGAAAAGAGGAATTATGGTTGCAAGTAACGGTAAGTTGCACAAGAGTATTATTAAGGAGTTGGCAAAATGACGCAGGACGCTGAGAAAGACATTATTATTGGTCTTGAGTGCCACGTTCAGCTGGACACAGAGTCCAAATTGTTTTGCGGTTGCCCTACAACTGCTGATGAACCAAACAGTGCGTGTTGTGAAGTTTGTTTGGGTTTTCCAGGAAGTAGGCCGGTTTTAAACAAAAAGGCCTTGGATTATGCTTTGAAGGTTTCAATGGCCTTAAACTGTGAAATAAACAAGGAGTTTTTCTTCAGTAGGAAAACATACTTTTATCCTGATATGTCAAAGAACTTTCAAATAACACAGTACGAGATCCCTGTTGGCAAAAACGGTTACCTTACACTTTCCTCAGGCAAGAAGATTAAGATTGAAAGGGTTCACATTGAAGAGGACCCAGCTGCCTTAGTTCACGAGTCAGGAATGGTGATGTCAAAACAAACACTTGTTGACTACAACAGAAGTGGGGTTCCCTTGGTTGAGATTGTAACAGCTCCAGATATGCAAAGTCCACAAGAGGCCAGGGATTTCCTTGACCAGCTTACAACAGTCTTGCAGTATCTTGGAGTCTTTGATGAGAAGGATGGCACGCTAAAAATTGACAGTAACCTTTCAATTAAGGGCAATGAAAGAGTTGAGGTAAAAAATGTTACTGGCAAAAAAGGGGTTGAAAAAGCACTGGCTTTTGAAGCAGTAAGGCAAAAGGGCGTGATTTTAAAGGGGGAAACCATTTCAAGAGAAACTCGCGCTTTTAATGAACAAACTTTTACAACCAGAGCGCTTAGATCAAAGGAAACCGAGGCAGATTACGGTTACATTTTTGAGCCAGACTTACCTGCATTTGAGCTTGGTGAAAAGTATTTGAATTCAATAAAGCAGGGTTTGCCGGAATTACATGATGCAAAGGCAAAGCGTTTTGTACAGCAGTACTCTTTGGATGAATACACCGCCGGTGTTCTATCTAGAAACTCGTCTCTTGGAGGTATTTTCGAGGAGGCTGTCAAGAGTGTTGACGTTGGTCTTGCAGCGAAGTTTTTAACCCGTGAACTGTTGGGAATTCTTAACTACAACAATCTTTCGTTTGAGGCAACTGAGATTAAGGTTGAGGAATTAGTTGGCCTTATGCAAATGCTTGAAAAGGGAGACGTTAGTGAGAAGAACGCTAAGCAGGCTCTGATAAAGTATATTCTTGAAGGAGTTTCTCCAAGCAAGTTTATTGAAGAGCAGGGCCTTAAAAAAGATTTGGACGAAACCGGGCTGCAGAAAGCAATTGAAACAGTGCTTGATGAAAACAGGCCGGCTGTGGCGGATTTTAAGAAAGGTGAAGAAAAGTCCTTGCATTTCTTGGTTGGTAAGGTAATGCAGGCAACTAAGGGAAAGGCCGATGCAAGAGATATTCAAAAAAAGCTAAAGGAAAAAATTGAGGCTGAGTGAATGATTGAAATTCCAGTTAAGACCTCTAAAAGAAACCAGTTTGTTGACTTAACCCAAGAAATTCAAAGAGCAGTTGATGAGAGCGGGGTAAAGAGCGGGCTTTGCGTTGTTTATTGCCCACACACAACTGCTGCAATTACAATTAATGAGAACGCTGATCCAAGTGTTCAAGTTGACATAGTGGGCAAATTAAGCAAGCTTGTTCCAGAGGGTGAAGGCTACTCTCACGCTGAAGGAAATTCTGATTCCCACATAAAGTCTGCAATAATTGGAAACAGCAGAATTGTTTTGGTGCAGGATAAAAAGCTGGTTTTGGGTCAGTGGGAAGGAATCTTTTTTTGTGAATTTGACGGGCCAAGAGAGAGAAAGCTTATTGTAAGCGTTTTGAGCGAATAAAGGCCTTAATTCGAACACTGTACTATTTTTG
>JASLNX010000213.1 GCA_030745815.1 archaeon | reverse complement strand
GTTAACAGATATGGTTTTTGTTTTGCCGATCCAAATGACGCAAAGCTCCTTTATAGGGCAAAAGGCAAGAAGAACCCTATTCTTTCGCCTGCAAGAATAATGCTTGGGGTAATTGAGGGTGTTAATGTTGGCGGAAATTGTTCCGGGATTCCAACTCCGCAGGGTTTTATGTATTTTGACGAGCGCTACAAGGGAAAGCCACTTGTTTTTGTTGGAACAATGGGCCTTATTCCAAGGCTTGTTAACAAAAAGAACAGTGTTGAAAAGAAAGCAGGGCCTGGTGATGCAATAATTATGGTTGGAAACAGGGTTGGCTTGGACGGCATTCACGGTGCAACCTTTTCATCAGAGGCTTTAAGTAGCGGAAGCCCTGCAACAGCTGTTCAAATTGGCGATCCAATTACGCAAAAGAAAATGAGCGACGCAATTATTAAGGAAGCAAGAGACCGCGGGCTTTATTCAAGTATTACTGATAATGGAGCAGGCGGCATAAGTTGCAGTGTGGCGGAAATGGCAAAAGAGTGCGGTGGCTGTGAGGTTGATTTGGAAAAGGTCCCATTAAAGTATCCTGGGATGCAGCCTTGGCAAACTTGGATTTCAGAATCTCAGGAAAGAATGACTCTTGCGGTTCCACAGGGAAAAGTTGATGAATTTATTGAGCTAATGAAATCACGAGGAGTTGAAGCGACTGTTATTGGAAAGTTTACTGATTCAGGAAAGTGTGTTGTTAAGTTCGACGGTAAAATAATAATGGACATTGATTTGGAGTTTTTGCACGAGGGCTTGCCTAAAAAGGTTTTGAAAACAAAAAAACTAGAACAAAAGTTCCCTGTTCCAAAGTTTGAGCAGCCGGATGATCTCAATGTTGAACTGGAGCAAATGCTTTCAAGATTAAACATTTGCAGCAGGGAATTTATTTCAGTGCAGTATGACCACGAAGTGCAGGGCTCAAGTGTATTAAAGCCGTTGCAGGGAACAGGAAGGGTTAATGCTGAAACAAGTGTTGTAAGGCCAGTTCTTAGTTCAGAGAAAGGAGTTTCAATTTCACAGGCGCTTTATCCAAAGTATGGTGATATTTCAATTTATGATATGGCGGCGTGCGCTATTGACTCAGCAATAAAGAATCTTGTTGCCGTTGGAACGCCTTTGGGAAAAATTGCAATTCTTGACAATTTCTGCTGGTGTTCAAGTGATGAGCCAGGTAGATTGTGGCAGTTGAAGCAGGCAGCACAGGCCTGTTTGGATTACGCGGTAAAATATGAAGCACCGTTTGTTTCAGGAAAGGACAGTATGTTTAATGACTTTAAGGGGTTTGATGAAAACAGCAAGCCATTGAAGGTTTCTGTTCCGCCGACCCTTCTTATTTCTTCGTTTGGAATTGTGGGCGACATAAATAAGGCGGTTTCAATGGATGTGAAGTTTGCAGGAGACCTTGTTTATGTTTTGGGCACTACAAAAAATGAACTTGGAGCATCTGAATATTTTGCGTCAAAAAACTTTGTTGGAAATTCTGTTCCAAAGGTTGATGCAGGTAAGGCAATAAAACTTTACAAGGCCTTAGCCAAAGCAATTGATTTGGAGTTACTTTCTTCAGTGCAGCCAGTTGGCTTAGGTGGCCTTGGGGTTGCAATTGCTAAAAAGTGCATTGCAGGCGGCCTGGGAGCAAAAATTGATTTAAGCAAGGTTCCAGTTGAAGCCGTTGAGAGAAATGATTTTTTACTGTTTTCGGAGAGCCAGAGCAGGTTTGTTGTAACGGTTGCGTCTGAAAATAAAGAAGAGTTTGAA
>JASLNX010000212.1 GCA_030745815.1 archaeon | reverse complement strand
CTAAAAACCGCCTATTTACTGCTTTCCTTTAACATTGCAAGAGATGGTACTTTTATTTCCTCAAGAAGGGTTTTACTTTTTGAAGGCGAAGAATTAAGCGACACTTTCTTGAATTCAATGTCTTTTTTCATTTTATCAAGTTCGCGCATGCGCTCTTTTAAGTCATTAACTATGGAAAGCATTTTGCCCTTCTTCGCCAAAACCTTGTTGTTTACGTGCACGACAATCACAATAATAAACGCTTTTCCATAATTTAAATCTATGGCTTGCGCCCCAAAAAACAGCAATGCTAGAGCTTAACAAAACAATTTGACTCCAGCTTCTCTCGAAGAATGTACTAATAATATTTAAATACCCTTTTGACTTTAAAATTCTAAAAACAGGCAGAAACGTGGTGCTATTGGATGTCTCTTAATTCTATTGCCTTTATTCCAGACGGTAACAGGCGTTACGCTAGAAAAGTTGGAGTAAATTACGCTAAATCTTACCAGCTTGGAACAAGAAAGGCCTGGGAAGTAATTGACTGGCTAAAGGAATACCCGCAAATAAAGGCCGGTACATTTTACACTCTATCACTTGAAAATCTTGCAAGGGGAAAACTTGAATTACGAGTTCTTCTCAAACTGTTTGAGATGGAACTTGACAGGGTAAAAAAAAGCAGGGTGTTTGAAGAGCAAGGCATTAGGCTAAAGTTTTTGGGCCGCCTTGAATCACTTCCCAAAAAAATCAGGCAAAAGATTGGCGAGGCAGAAGAGCTTACAGCAGACTTTGAAAAGAAACAGGTTAATCTTGCGCTTGGATACAACGGCCAGGCGGAAATTGTTGACGCTGCCAAAAAGTTTGCCGAGCAATACAAACAGGGTGAGGCAAGCCTTGAAGACCTTAACGAAACAAGCTTTTCAAATTACCTTTACAGTTCAGCGCAGCCTGACCTTATAGTTAGAACTTCAGGAACTCAAAGACTGTCAGGATTCTTAACATACCAAAGCGCTTACAGTGAACTCTATTTTTCAGAAAAGTTCTGGCCTGAATTCCAGGAACAAGACCTTGGAGCAGCAGTTCAAGAATTTGATGCAAGAGAACGAAGGTTTGGAAAGTAAGGTCACTTTTTTATTTCTTCCTGCAGCATAATTTTAGTATAGCCCCGTAGTCTAGTGGCCAAGGATGCCGGGTTCTGGACCCGGTGACGAGAGTTCGAATCTCTCCGGGGCTACTCTTTTTATTCTTCTTCCTCTTCTTCTCCGCCCCTTGGAAAGACCTTTACAACAATAATAATAATTACTATTATTACGGCAATTATTGGGCCAATGAACATTACTAATGCTGAATTAAAGTCGTTGGCCGGAATTGGTTCTGTTAGTTCGGGTATATTTTGGTCAAGAAGCGAGGAATTATTTTGGTCTGTTGGCTGCAACACACACTTGTTCTCAACGCAGTCTCCTCCGTTTGAGCATTCTCCACAGGAAACGTTTTCGTCACAACTTCCAGTGGCCACGCCACATTCAAAGTTAAGGTCCTGGCACGAACTTGGAACACAGCATGCGTCTTCCTCGCATCCAAACTCACAGGTTGTTTCCTCTATAAATGCGCACTCTCTTCGTTCAAAGCATTCAGAAAAAACGCCGTCATCACACTGGGGGTAATTTCTTGAAACGCAATCTTTAGGGCAGTACTCTTCAATTGATAAAAGCGCGGTTTCGGTTGAAACTGCGTTGCAGTAGTCCTTTGCAACAAGTGTTATTTCCAGGTTGGAAAAAAGTTTGGAGCAGGTAAAAACTGCTTTTACAGAGCCAGATACTGTGTTAAAATCCACGGGAATATAGTTTATGTCACAGTTAGGAACGTCTTCAAAGTAAATATCCTTAATTAGCTCAACATCACCTGCAAAGCCTTCAATTGTTAACTCTTGGCCCAAGTAACCAGTATAGCTGTCATGCGGAAGGTTTGTCACCGGATTTGTTAAAGGCCTTGGCTCACAAACAATTGAAACAGATGTTGAGTTTGTGTCCCCACAATTTCCCCTGCAAGCATCGGTCCCGTAACGGCCACTAGTTCCAACATTGCAGTCTCCAACATCACAACTTTGTCGTCTAAAGCATTGGCCGCGGTCTGACCCGTTGGCACAGGACAGTATTATTTCGCCGCCACCAAAACAGTTAAATGTAAACCCCAAAAGCTTTCCGCCAATGTCTCCATCACCACACCACAAAGCGTTTGCGCTGGATAAAAATAACAGTAAAGCTATTGCAATCAGAAAAGCATTTCTTACTCGCATTCCAAAAAAGAAAGTGCAAACTTGTTAATATTAGTTTTCAATTGTATAATATTTTTCATCGGCATTGGAATAGTCCTGTTTCTCAGAATATTCCAACCCACACCGTTCAGCCAAATCTTTTCGGTAATCTCTTGATTTAACAAAGTCAGTGTAAGAGACTGAGATGTAATCGTTTTTGTGTCTGGCTTTTGCCCTTTGCAGTAAATTATTTGCTGCGTCTATTCTTTTGCCTGCTTGTTCCTCTGTTTGGGCTTTTCGCATTTTAACCTGGCTTCTTGCATTGGGAAATTTGTTTCTGGTAATTCCAACAATTTTTGTGTCGTAACCAATTTTTTTAAATAGCGCATACATTGTACTAAGATTTGGGGTCTTTTCCTTGCTGTGTGGAATGCTTCTTCTCCAAACTACCAATTTGTGATCAAAACGCGGGTTGCCGCGGTCAAACCCTTGCTTGTGCTGCGGACTTCCTGCACACCCACAGTCACAAAAGAATTTAGTGAGCATTCTGGTACCAGAGTGCTCTGCTCCAGCAACTATAAACCCTTTACCCATAGTTGGAATTTTTTTGGATAGAAAAAGTCTTTTTAGAGGTGAAAAATTAAAGGTGCTTTCATACTTTGTTTCGTTCCACCAATGCCTAAATCGCTTTCTCAACCCTAAAATTTGCTTAATAAAATCCATAATATTTTATTTAACTAAAATGTATTTTTATTACTATTGTAATCAAACTATTCGCTTGCACTTGGAGTTATCTTTGCAATGTATTTTGCTATTATGTTTGCTGCAAACCAGCCAATTACAATAAAGGCAAGCAGTACGCCCCAGAGCAAGAGCGGGATCTCAGCCATTGTTTTAACTCCAAAAAACGGAGCTACTGCAGGAGTTAGCACGATAAATTGCAGCAACAGAGAGAATCCAATCGCCACAATAAGCCATTTGTTTGAAAAGAAGGAAAGCTTTTCCTGGCCCCTTATTACTGCAATTTTAATAAACTCAAATAAAATTAACGCAGTAAAAACCATTGTTTGTGCTAGAACAATTCCCCCTTGCCTTAGGGAAATAAAGAAGATTGCAATAAGTAAAACTGTTGAAAGTGACCCAATTCCTAAAACAAAGAATGCAAGCCGCTTGTTTATTACGCCTTCTCCCTTGGGACGCGGCTTTTGTTTCATTACCCCTGGAATTGCCGGGTCAACTCCAAGGGCTAAGGCTGGAAAGCCGTCTGTCATAAGGTTAATCCACAAAAGCTGAACCGCAGTAATTGGGAGGTATCCTGCAAGGCTTACAAAGAACACAACAAACACTTCTGCAAAATTGCTTGTTAAAAGGTACATTACGAATTTTCTAATGTTTGTAAAAATTGTTCTGCCTTCTCCAATTGCTTCCTGAATTGTTCTAAAGTTGTCGTCTAATAAAATCATGTCAGATGTTTCGCGCGCAACATCAGTTCCGCGAATGCCCATTGCAATCCCAACATCCGCACTTTTAAGGGCCGGTGCATCGTTTACTCCGTCTCCTGTCATTGCAACAGTGTGGCCATTGTCCTTTAATGCTGCAAGAATTCTTTGCTTGTGAACAGGAGAAACCCTTGCAAAGACATCTGTTTCTTCAACAACCTTCCTTAGCTCAAAATCGCCCATTGATTCAATTTCCACTCCAAGCTTTGCCCTTGTTCCAATTTCAATTTCCTGAGCAATTGCCTTTGCTGTATCAAGGTTGTCGCCTGTAAGCATTACAACTCTTATTCCTGCATCCCTGCAGAGTGAAATGCTTCCCTTTACCTCTTCTCGAGGCGGGTCAATCATTGCCTGCAGTCCCAAAAAAATCATTTCTTTTTCAAGAGACTTTTTTGAATAGCCCTTTTTCAAGTTCTTAAAAGCAAACCCTAAAACTCGAAGGGCCTTTCCTGCAAACTTTTTGTTAACCGCCAAAATTTCCTTTCTCTTTCTTTCACTCAAATTTACAATCTTGCCGTTTTCGTAAATTTTTGTGCACTCTTTAATCATAATTTCGGGAGCGCCCTTCATAAACGCAATATCCTTTCCTTCAAAGCGATGAACTGTTGTCATTTGCTTGCTTTCACTTGTAAAAGGAATCTCATCAACTCGCGGGTAAATGCTTCTTATCCTGTGCTCGCCAAGCCCTGCTTTTTCTGCTGAAACAATTAGCGCGATTTCGGTTGGGTCGCCAACAAAAGAGGCTTCGCTTTCGGCATCAGATGGAATTTCGGCGTCGTTACAGAGAAGACCGCACCTTAAAAGCAGTGAAATTTCTTTTGCGTCCAGCGGAATTTTTCCAATTGTAAACTTGCCCTCTAAATCATAACCAAGACCTGATACATCTATTTCATTTCCGTTTGCAAAAAGCTTTTTTACAGTCATCCTGTTTTCGGTGAGAGTTCCAGTCTTATCTGTGCAAATTGTATCAATGCTTCCAAGGCTTTCAACAACACTTAGCTTTCTTACCAGGCTGTTTTTCTTAAGCATTTTTCTTGTTCCAAAAGCAAGGCTTAGTGTTACAATTGCAGGCAGGCCCTCTGGAATTGCGGCAACAGCAAGCGAAATAGATGTTAAGAAAATTGTCACAAGATCTGAAACACTTGCAAGCCACTGCGCTAGGGCAATAAAGACAATTATTACAAGAATTCCAACTCCAAGCTTTTTACCAAGCTTGTCAAGTTCAATTTGGAAAGTTGTCATCTTTGGCGGAACCAAATGAATGCTTTCAGCAATCTTTCCAAGTTCTGTTTTAAGGCCTGTTCCAACAACAACAGCTGTTGCCTTGCCCCTTGAAAGAACTGTGTTCTTAAACAGCATGCTAGTCTTCGCATGCAACGGCGCACTAACCGCAACCACTCTAGCTCCTTTTGAAACAGGAAGGCTTTCCCCTGTTAAAAGTGACTCGTCAACCCTAAGGGTGTTTGCATTTAGAATACGTACATCAGCTGGAACCTTGTCCCCCTGGGCAAGCAAAATTATGTCCCCTGGAACAAGTTCAAACGCGTCAACAACTGCCTTTTCACCCTTTCTTAGAACAGTTGCCTTTTCCGGTGAAAGCTTTTTTAGTGCTTCAATACTTTTTTCCGCATTGTACTCTTGAAAGAACCCAAAGAGGCCGTTTGCAAGAACAATTATTAGAATTAAAATCGAGTCAATAACATGTGGATCCTGCCCTGGAATAAAACCTACTCCGTAACTTACCACTGCTGCAAAGATTAGAATTAACACAAGAGGGGAAGTAAACTGCGAAATTAGAATTCTTAGCGGATTAACTGTTCTCTTCAGCGAAATCTCGTTTGGCCCGTACTCCAAAAGCCTTTGTTTTGCCTCGCCCTCGGAAAGACCTTTTTCAGAGGCCTTTAGAGCACTAAGAACTTCCTTTGAAGACATTGCGTGCCAGTTCATCCAATCGCCTTACTTACTCACTTTATTAATACTTCATTAATAGAAGAATAATATTGCATATAATTGTTTTGCTGCTATTAATTGGAGCAATCTTAATCGGAGTTGGGTTTAAAAGATCCAAAAAATAACCCAACATTTCTTTTTCTCTTTTATTTTTTCTTTTAATTCTATTCAAGGCAATCAACGAATTCTTTGCCCTGGTTTAAAACCCTTGCCTCCAGCTACCCTACATGCGACAAAATAGCATTGGCTGGTTTACACTAAATCCAAAAGAAGGGGAACTGGAAACCGAACTGGAGAAAAGCGATAAGTGGACTATTGCAAAGCTAAGGGAGGGCAGGATAAAGTATTTTCTAACGCGCTTTCCGGAACTAAGTGTTGAAGAAAAGCAAATTGTTTCAGGGCTTACAACAGAATTTCGAGCAGGCAACAAAAGGGCCTCTGGTAAAAACATTAAGGGGCATCTTAAGAAACACTGCATTGCAAACCTTGTGGAACTTGAAATAGAGCAAAAGGAATATGTTCTACGAATCTTAGAAAGCGTTCTAAACGGCTTTGGGGCAATGGACGATATTCTTTGCAATCCCAAAATTGAAGAAATTGCACTTATTGGAACAAACAAACCGGTTTTCGTTTTCCACTCTGACTTTGGGTGGATTGAATCAAACCTTTTCTTTGAAAACCAGCAGGCTGTTTGCGACATTGTAAATCGAATGTCTCAAAGTATTGGACGCAGGCTAAGTTTTCAAACTCCAAGCATTAACGCGGTTCTTCCAGACGGAAGCAGGCTTCATGCTGCAATTCCCCCGGTTGCTTTTTCAGGTCCGTGCTTTACAATTCGCAAATTTTCAAAGGGATTTTTTACCCCGCTTCAGTTAGTAGAGAACCACACCTTAAGCGTTGAACTTGCGGCCTTTTTATGGATGGCGCTTGAGACAGACTGCTCAATTTTAATTGCAGGCAATACTGGAAGTGGCAAAACCACAACCTTAAACGCACTGTTTTCGTTTGTACCTGCTGCTGAGCGAATAATTGTTGCAGAGGAAACTCCGGAAATAAGCCTGCCGCATAGTCATGTGGTAAAACTTAATGTGGTAAAACAGCAGGGGGTTGGAATGCGCAGCCTAATAATTGATACTTTAAGAATGCGCCCTGACAGGGTAGTTGTTGGAGAAGTTAGAAGCAGTGATGAAGTGCTTGCATTTATTGACACTCTTCTAGCAGGCCAGGGAAAAGGAAGCTACGGAACGTTTCACAGCCAAAGTTGCAATGAGGTGGTAAAGCGTGCGCTATCTCTTGGGGTTTCCCCGATGAATTTGGCAACAATTGATTTGGTAATCATTCAAAGAAGGTGGGACAAAGTTGTTAAGGGAAAAAGAAAAGAGGTAAGGCATGTTACAGAAGTTGGCGAGCTGTTGGTGGAAAAGGATGAAGTGAAACTAAACAGGCTGTTTGAATTTGATTTTGGAAAAGGCCAACTTAGAAAGTGCAACAAAGGCAAGAGAGTTGTTGAAAAAATTAAAAGAAGCTTTTCAATAAACGAAAAGGGCATGGCAAAAGAGGCTAAGCGACGCGAAAAATTTCTG
>JASLNX010000211.1 GCA_030745815.1 archaeon | reverse complement strand
AAAAGCTCTAGCAAAGGTTTCAGAGAACGCTCCAGAAGGAACTACTCCACCTGGACTTTTTGAAGCACTAGCTAACCTCTTTGGTCTCAGATAAAAATAGGGGTCGCGCAAGCGACTTTTATTCCTTCTTTTTTTTATTTTTCTCTTTTTCCAAAGATGGCTGTGCCAAGCCTAATTAGAGTGGAGCCCTCTTCAATTGCAACCGCGAAATCGTTACTCATCCCCATACTTAATTCTTTAAGGGAGAGAGACTCTGCAAGCTGTTTCATTTTTTGAAAGTAGGGCCTTGCATTCTCCGGTTCAACAAAGGGAGCCATGCAAAAAAGCCCGCGAATTTTTAGATTTGGAAGTTTTTTAATTTCTTGAAACAAAGAAGCAGCGTTTTTTGGAAGAACTCCAAACTTTGTTTTTTCTTCCCCAATATTTACTTCAATAAAAACAGGGAATGGTTTTTCTGCAACATCGCTTATTTTGCCGGCAAGTTTTGCGGAATCAACTGATTGAATGCAGTCAAAGAGTTCAACTGCCTTTTTTGCCTTGTTGCTTTGCAAGTGGCCAATAAAGTGCCATTCAACCCTGCTACCTATTTCGGCAATTTTTTTCTCCGCTTCCTGCAAGTAATTTTCGCCACAAACAGAAATTCCTGCTGCAATTACTTCATTTACTTGGTCAACGGTTCTGCCCTTGGTTGCCACAAGAATTGAGACTTCTTCAAGCTTTCTGCCTGATTTAGCGCACGCTGCATCTGCCTGCGTGCCTATTAGAGCAAGATTTTGCTGAATCGTTCCTGACATAAGCATAAATTAGAAAAGAAAAGGAGAAAAAGGGAAGCGTGGCAATGCAGACTACAAAATTGGCTGCACACCAGGTTTTGTTTTTTCAGATTGGGTTCGGAAATGACATGCTGGGCAAGACATTGAAACATAAATTTTGTTGCCTGAAACCTCTTCAAGGCCTACTCTAAGCATTTCAACTCCACATTTAGGGCATTTCATACTAAATTAACTAATTGGGGGAATTGTTTAAAAGAATAGTTTTACTCAAGTTCTATGATTAAAATGCTTAAAGCGGTTTTATTTGATTTAGACAACACTCTTGTTGACTTCATGCGAATGAAGGAAGCATGCAGCGATGCAGCAATTCATGCAATGGTTGAGGCAGGACTGCCAATGGAAGAAGAAAATGCGAAGAAAAATCTCTTTGCAATGTATGAAGAGGTTGGAATCGAAAACCAGACGATTTTTGAAAAGTTTTTGAAAGTGGAAATGGGAAAAGTTGACTTTAAGGTTCTCGCCGCAGGAATTGCTGCTTACAGAAAAGTAAAAGCAGGCAATCTTGTCCCATACCCTCATGTAATGGAAACGCTGATTAAGTTAAAGGAAAAAGGACTAAAGCTTGGGATTGTAAGTGACGCACCCAGGATGCAGGCATGGCTGCGTCTTGCTGAAATGAACCTAATGGCCTTCTTTGATGTGGTTATTGCATTGGATGACACAGGACAGTTGAAGCCAAGTGATCTTCCATTCAAAGCGGCTTTGGAGAGAATTGGGTTTAAGGCAGAGGAGATTCTTTTTGTTGGAGACAATCCTGAAAGAGATATTAAGGGAGCAAAGGGAATTGGAATGCACACGGCTTTAGCGAAATACGGGCAGTTTCCAAAAGGGAATGAAAAAGCAGATCATGACCTTAACAACGTAAAAGACATAATAAAAGTCGTTGATTCCTACAAGTAATTAAGTGTATTCCTTTAATTGCACGCCGGCTTTTTTCATTGCAATCTTTTTTCTTGCAAGTTCCACACATTTTTGCAGTGCAGCGTTTGCGTCTGCGTTGCCTCCATTAAAACCTGCTGCACCAGCGTGGCCTCCGCCACTTCCTTTAAAGTACGATGCGAGTGGTTGGAAAACGTCTCTTGCAAGACCAAGTCCTGTTTCTCTTAAAAGCTTTTGATTTGCTCGGCCTGAAATTTTTAATTCGCGGTTTTCAGAATTTCCTACAAATGCTATGTCTGCTCCAACTCTAATAAGAGCGCTGGCAGCATCTGATTCAAACGCACCAACTTCTGCTGTTACAAGAATGAAATTTCCAAGTCTAAAGATTCGGCTTCTTTTTGCCGCTTTAATCATTGCGATTTTTTCGCTAAATTTTCGTTCAACCCTAAGCAGTTCAAGAATTTCAGAAAATCGCTTTTTGCTTTTTTCAAGAAGTTTGGACATTACTGCAAAGGTTTTTGAATCAGCTATTAAAAAGTGCGCTGAGTCGGCAGTTATTCCGCAGGCAAGAAGGGTTGCCATTTCCTTTGTAATTTGCGATTTGTGTTTTTCAAGAAACTCTAGAATAAGATTGCAGCTTGCAACGGTTTCACTTTTAATCCAAGAATTTTTTGGTTGAGCAATTTGTTCGCCGCCTTTACTGTGGTGGTCTATAACAAATTTTTCGCCTGAGAAATCTTTTACTGCAGAAGCCATGCTGCCAATCATATCAAAAGAGTTCAAATCAACAAATACAAGTGTGTCAAAGTCTTTTAGTGAAGGATTTATTTGATATTTAACACTAAGGGTCTTGGCTAGCCTTTTGGCTCCAAGAGAAATGTGATCAGGAACCCCTATACTAACAGAGTTTCCTTTGCT
>JASLNX010000210.1 GCA_030745815.1 archaeon | reverse complement strand
GGCAACAGGTGCTTTCTTTTCGTAAACCAAAAGGTTTGTAAGTGAATCAAAAACGAGGTATTCAAACCCGTGCTCTAAAAGCTTGTGTATTCGAATTGACAAATCGGTTAGTGCGCCAGGGGACCGTATAAAATAACAGCCTTCTGTTTGATCAGGTACTTGTTTAAATGTTTTTGAAATTGCGTCAATGAAAACAACATTGTCCACATTAACTCCGTTTTTCTTAAAGAGCTCTTTTAACGATTCAGCTGTTTTGTTTAATGTAACATAACACACATTTTTTCCAGACAACTTTTTCATATTGTCCAAAATTAATTCATTGTATTGAGGCCAGGCACAAGCAAGAGTATAGTTTGACTTTCAGCTAATTGTTTTACAAGGTCTATTTCCATACGTTATTCGCCAACTATTTTTTTAATTCTTTCAAGTAGTTTGTTTATGTCAAAGGGCTTTTGAATGAAATCCACGATATTTGATGACTTCATTAAATCTTCTTTTTCTGCTTCACTTGTCCTCACAACACTTAGGTAAGCAACCTTTACGTCTTTTATTTTTGGAACAACCTCTTTGACTGGTGTACCTGGCATCATAATATCCATTAGAATTAAGTCAGGCTTAACAGTTTTCAACTTTTCAAGGCACTCGTCTCCGTTTATTGCGGAAACAACGGTGTACCCGTTTTTTTCCAGAACAGTTTTAACTGTTGTCCGAATATCTTCTTCGTCATCAACAATCATTATTGTTTTTGGCATTGTGTTTTGCCCCCTAATCTCCTAAAATTTCTTTAACTTTTGTAATAATGTCTTCTGGCGAGAAAGGCTTTTGAATAAAGCCATCTACATCGTCTAACACAACTTCTTTCTCTGGAACAATTGAAATGTAAATCATTTTCACTTTGTGATTTAATTTTTCCCGCAGCAACCTTAGTAAATCGTAACCGCTTAATGTTGGCATTCTAATGTCAATTAAAATTAGGGAAAATCCATTTCCGGTTAGTGCGTCCAAAGCCTACGCTCCATCGGAAGCAGTTTCAACAGCATATCCTTCTTTTTCCAGAATCGCTTTTAGGGTAGTAATGTCCTCCGGTTCATCATCAACCACAAGAATTTCTTTTGCCATCTCAATTCCTCCACTAGTATTATTCCTTACTATAAAGTCCTAGTAATAAAGAGGTTTTTGAAATATAAACCTTTTTGTCAACCAATTTGACCATTGTATCAGGGCGGTTTATAAAGAATTCAAATTATAAGAATTGTAACGCCCTGACCAAAAACAGGGCTTTTTTGGTGAGTTTACAATGTGTGGAATTTCCGCTTACTGGGGCAAAAGAGAGGCTAATTCAATTGTACTACAGGGCCTGCAAAAACTTGAATATAGGGGATACGACAGCTGGGGAATAGCTGCCTTGGCCAGTGGAAAAATTTCCATTGAAAAGAAT
The DNA here is from genome assembly GCA_030745815.1 of archaeon. Classification (GTDB taxonomy): domain Archaea; phylum Iainarchaeota; class Iainarchaeia; order Iainarchaeales; genus JAFCCZ01. Next base: position 1,298 of record JASLNX010000210.1, on the reverse strand, counting down.
ATTGGTAGAATAAGCGACGCCAAAATTTCCTTACCTGACTCAAATACTGCGATTGGCCACACCAGGTGGGCAACGCACGGAACAGTAACAAAAGAAAATGCGCACCCTCACACAAGTTGCAGCGGTGAAATAGCAATAGTTCATAATGGGATAATAGAAAATTATGTAGAGCTCAAGCTTGGTCTTTCTGCCGCGGGCCACAAGTTTGCGAGCGAAACAGATTCAGAAGTTATTGCGCACTTGGCCGAAGACTTTGTAAAAAAAGGGCTTTCTTTTGAGGATGCCGTAAAAAAAACATGTGATTCATTGCAGGGAACCTTTGCGATAATTTTTCTTTCAACAAAGAGCAATATGCTTATTGCAGTAAGAAAAGGGTCGCCCTTAGTAATTGGTCTGGGAGCTGGTGAAAACTTTGCCGCAAGCGATGTAACTGCATTCATTGACTCCACTAAGCGTGTCATGTTTCTTGACGACAACGAAATTGCGTTTATTGGGGAAAAGGTTGAGGTTGAAAACTTTTCAACAGGAAAAAAGGTTAAGAAAGAGGTTTCAAAAATTGAATGGGACGCTGAGCAGGCAGAGAAGCAGGGCTTCAAGCACTTTATGTTAAAGGAAATAATGGAACAGCCTGAAGCAATTAAAAAATGTCTGCAGGGTCGCGTTAACAGTGAAGAAATTTCGCTTGAAGAGCTTGCTCCTTTCAAAGAAAAGCTTGAACAAATTAACCGAGTTGTTGTTATTGCTTGCGGAACCAGCTGGCACGCAGGTCTTATTTCAGAATATTTCTTTGAAGAGCTTTGTAAGATCCCAACCGAAGTAGAGTATGCTGCGGAGTTTCGCTATCGCAATCCAATAGTTGACGAAAAAACTTTGGTTGTTGCGATTTCGCAGAGTGGAGAAACAGCTGATACTCTTGCGGCTCTACGTGAGGCAAAGAAGAAGGGATCACTTGTTGTTTCAATTTGCAATGTAATGGGAAGTACAATTGCTCGCGAATCAAATGTTACAATTTACACTCGTGCTGGGCCGGAAATTGGAGTTGCAAGTACAAAGGCTTTTACAACGCAGCTTGCTGTTCTTTTCATTCTTGCACTAAAACTTGCTTTTCTTAAGGGAGCAGTGGACGAAAAGAAGTCAGCCGAGGTAATTAATGCGCTTAATGAAATCCCCACGAAGATGCAGGCCACTCTTGAAAAGATTGATTCAGTTAAGGCAGTTGCTGGGGAGTACTGGGAAAAGCCAAATGCTCTTTATCTTGGCAGGGGTTACAACTACCCAATTGCTTTGGAAGGGGCCTT
>JASLNX010000209.1 GCA_030745815.1 archaeon | reverse complement strand
CCTATGGGGAATTGGAGAAACAATTGACCAATGTATACAAAATACCCGAACAGGCCAGTGCAGCGAGAAAGGAAACCCAAGCGCTTCAGCACAATCCTGCATTAACTCAGGAGCACTAAACCTTACCGGAAGATACGGCGGAACAAAAGGATTTATTCCATCAGGACTGTTTGTTGGCGGAGTTGCAAGAATTGAGCCAGAAGAACAGGTAATGAACATTTCCCCAAGTGCCTGCGGAGCAAGAGACAGCTTAGACTTACTTACAAAATCTTACACTGACAAAAGCGGAGTTGTCTTAACATTTAAGCCAATTAAAACAAACTGCGGACTTTTCAACTCAACATGGAATGTTGAAGTAACAATTAACAGAATGGGAATGGGCCCAGTGCAATGTGCAAAAATCAGCACATCACTTCTTGCAAAAGTAAAGAAGGTTAATGCAATGGGACTTGGCGCAAGTGGAGACAGCAAACAAGTAATGATTCCAGTAAGCATTCTTGTAGCAAAAGAAGGCCTTGACGAAACCCAACTAGACCCATTAAAGTGCGCTACACTCAATAAAGACCACAGCGGAAACCCACTGCCCGGATCAGGCGGAACAGCCACAGGGCCTGGAACCGGAACAGGGCAAAAATGCACCGAGGGCACAACAGGCTTAAGTGAATTTACGAAATACGGATTTGACAAACTCAAGTTTGACTGGACAGAAACCCTGCACAAGAACGGCTACATTTGTGACGAGAAAACCGGCACTGGAACTGCAACAGTAAACACCTTCTGTGACGCATCCCAGTTTGGACTAGAACTGAACAAAAAGGGAAAAGAAATAACTGACAAGATTGATGAACAGGGCACAGCCAAAGGGTGGAAAATTAAGTTTGGAGAAAATGAGGAAAACGTAAAAGAAGCACTCTGGCCAAAGGATGAAGGAATTGACGACCTCAAGAACACTGAAAACCTTTTCAGATGGGCAAAGGCACAGATTAAACTAACCGACAATTCAGGGACCGGAAAGAGAACATTCGCAGTATTCTTTGCAGACGAATCGGGTGCTAAAAAGATTATGATTAACGACAA
>JASLNX010000208.1 GCA_030745815.1 archaeon | reverse complement strand
GGCAATTACATCAGTTGAGAAGAATGAAAGCGCATAACTTTTTTGAATAACCGGGAGAAGCATTGAAAAGAAAAAAAGAAGAGCCGCAAGAAGCAAGAGGTACTCAATACTTGCCTGGCCCCTTGCACTATTAAATATTCTCAATCTCCTCGAAAACCTTACTGCTCTTTTGTTCAATTACTTTTGCCCCTTCAGCACTTGTTTCACGCAATTGCGAAACAAAGAGCAATACCAGGGCAACAACCGCCGCAAGAACAATAATTAATTCTATGGAAATCTGCGCTCTACTTTCATTCAATAAAATCCAAACCATAAAATGACCCTGCAAGCCGAGTTTTAAAAGGTTTTCTTCAGATTCGTTAAAAAACGAATTTTAGAAAACGGGTTTTTAATTGTTTCCGGCAATCCCTAATTTATGAAGGCAAGCGAAAGAAACGACTTAATTGTTAGCTGGCTTACTATAAGTATTGCATTTGCAATAGTTTTGAGCCCTGGTTTTTTAGACATTGGAGCATTCACTTCCCTTTTCCCAATAAGCGCGATTGTTGTTGGAACCGGATTTATATTTCACGAACTGGCTCACCGCCAAGTTGCAAAGCATTTTGGTGCGCACGCAGAGTATAGAGCATGGCAAGCAGGCCTTATCTTTGCAATATTTTCCTCATTTCTTGGATTTATTTTTGCTGCCCCTGGAGCGGTTTACATTTACGGAAACATTAACAGAAAACAAAACGGGATTATTTCAATTGCCGGACCATTAACCAATATTGCTATTGCAATTATGTTTTCCCTTCTTATTATACTCAATGTGAATGAATGGATTAATCTTGTTGGAATGCTAGGTTTTAGAATAAACATGTTTCTTGCCTTATTCAACATGCTCCCTGTTGGACCACTTGATGGAAGCAAGGTATTTGTTTGGAGCAAACTAGCGTGGGGCTTAACTATCGCCGCATCATTTATTGGGGTATTTCTTGTGCCAGTCCTTCTTACAGTACTATTCTAATTATCCAACGTAACTTGGCTTGAATGCAGAATGAGTTTCCTTAAATTCTTCGTAAGCTTCCTCTGTTTGTTCAGTAATGCTTGGCTTCATCTTTTTGAGCACGGTATCAAGGTGTTTTTTCTTGAGCTTCCCTGGCATTAAGTTGTTTTCCTTAAGCGCAAGTAACGCCGCTTCCCTTATTAGCCCTTCAAGATCTGCCCCGCTAAATCCATCGGTCGCCTTGGCAATTGCTTCAAGGGCCACATCTTCCCCAAGCATTTTTTTACTGGCAATTGGCTTGGTGTGAACCTTTAGAATGCTTAGTCTTGCCTTTTCGTCAGGGGCGGGAATGTTAATCAGCTTGTCGATTCTGCCTGGTCGCATAATCCCAGGGTCCAACATGTCAGGGCGATTTGTTGCCGCAACAAATACAACGTTTCGCATTGCTTCAACCCCATCAAGTTCAGTTAGAAGCTGGTTAAGAACACGGTCGCCAACATGGCTGCCTGAGCCTTCCCCGCGTTTGGTTGCAATGCTGTCAATTTCATCAAAGAAAACTATTGCAGGAGCAACCTGCCTGGCTCGTCTAAAAATCTTTCTAATTCCCTTCTCACTTTCACCAACCCACATACTCAAAAGTTCAGGCCCCTTTATACTAATAAAATTTGCCTCGCTCTCAGTTGCAACAGCTTTTGCAAGAAGAGTCTTACCACAGCCAGGTGGCCCAAATAAAAGTACACCACTTGGTGGCCTAATCCCCATCTTCTTAAATGACTCAGGATTTTTTAGTGGCCACTCTATAGCCTGCTTCAACTCCTCTTTAACACCAGGTAGTCCTCCAACATCAGACCACTTCACATTTGGAATTTCAATTGCAACCTCTCTTAATGCAGAAGGCTGTACATCCTTTAAGCCGTTCATAAAATCTAATCGATTAACTTCAAGGTCTTCAAGAACCTCTGGTGGAATCTGTTCCTCCTCAAGATCTATTTTTGGAAGGTAACGCCTTAATGCCTTCATCGCAGCCTCCTTTGTAAGAGCTTCAAGGTCAGCCCCAACAAAGCCATGGGTTATTGAAGCAAAATATTCAAGGTCAACTGCGTTGTGCCCATTATCCTCGTCCTTTGCAAGAGGCATTCCCCTTGTATGAATTTGTAAAATTTCCTTCCTTGCTTTTTTGTTTGGAACAGGAAACTCTATTTCACGATCAAACCTACCAGGACGACGCAGGGCCTCGTCAATACTGTTAACACGATTTGTTGCAGCAATTACAATAACATTGCCACGTGCTTCAAGGCCATCCATCAACGCAAGGATTTGCGCAACAACTCTTCTTTCAACCTCACCCACAACTTCTCCTCTCTTTGGAGCAATGGCGTCAATTTCATCAATAAAAACTATGCTTGGCGCGTTCTCTTCCGCATCCTTAAAAATTTGTCTGATTCTTTCCTCTGCTTCACCCACAAACTTGCTCATGATTTCTGGCGCGTTCACCGAAATGAAGTGAGCTTGTGTTTCGTTTGCAACAGCCTTTGCAAGAAGAGTCTTGCCTGTTCCAGGCGGCCCGTAAAGAAGAACTCCCTTTGGTGGGCTTATTCCAAGTTTTCTGAAAAGCTCCGGGTGCTTCATAGGTAATTCAATCAGTTCCCTTACCTTTGGAATTTGATCATCAAGGCCGCCAATGTCCTCGTATGCCACACGCGGTATTCCTTCAAGTTCACCCTTAGCTGGTTTTTCCTTCAAAACAAACTGTGTGAAGTCGGTTACTTTAACAGTTCCTCTTGGATTTGTTTCAATAACCTTGTAAACAAAGCCTGATCCAAAAATTGGAACCCAAATACTGTCCCCTGAAGTAAGGGGTCTTCCAAGAAAGCTTTTTTTGAGAATGCGATCATACCCGCTTGCAATAATTCTAACCTCTTGAGCCCCGAGTTTGTTTAGGGCCAGGATTTCGGATCTCGCCACGCGAGAATGTAAAATATCTCCGATAATAGCTACTTTTAGATTCTCAAAGTTGTCCTTATGCTTTTTAATGGTCAGCATATCAAGCATA
>JASLNX010000207.1 GCA_030745815.1 archaeon | reverse complement strand
GAAATTTTCTTTATTCATACTTTTCCCTTTTTTTTAATTAATCTGTAAACGCGTTTGCAGTAACTCCTGCATCCCATGAAAACCTTGGCCTAATTTTTACCATCCAAATCTTTTCACTGTTGTCATCAACAATTAACGCATAACCCTTGCTTTTTGGCATCTGGGAATACATGTGATCAAAGTCTTGGTGCAAATAGCTTGGGCGAATTGCTGCAACTGCTTCAATGTCTGGTTTTGAAGTCATTCTGTGTGAAATAAACAAATCGCACTGGCTTATTGCATCTGGATGAAGTTTGTTAGGGCGCTGCGTTGCAAGCAGTAAACTTAAGCCCGGTTGTCTTCCAACCCTTACCCATTCAAGAAGCACCTGCAGGGCCAAATTTTGTTCATCGTTTGGCATAAACATGTGAGCTTCATCAATCATCATCCACACAATTGGCATTGCAGACTCCCGCTTTTTTCCCTTCAAAAGATTTATTTCCTCCTCTTTTCTAAAAAGCATTCTTTCCTCAAAAAGCTTTTTTCCAATCAAGGCCACAATAATGTCCCTTGTTCCCTCCATTCCAATTGCCTGCCTGTAGGCACTAACATCAATTATGGTTATTGCCCCTGGTTTTGCAATGTCCCTAATTCTGGTTCCCTGTTTTTCAATAAGGCCCCATGTTTTTGCAACCTTCAGGCGGTTTGTCAAAGCCTGCCGGGTAAGTTTAGTGCTTTCAGTGTTGCTTTTTACAGCAGAAATTAGTTCATCAATTCCATAATAGCTCCCAAGCTTTTCTTTTACCTGCTCAACAACAGTTGTAATTAGAACGCCCTCCGGATCCTTCCAAGTTAGCTTAAATAACGCCATCCACTCAACCGCATCAAGTTCAGATGCCTTTAATGTAAGCGCGCCGTCAACAGGCAGGCCCTTTTTTGTGTAAAAATCCAGCTTTCCCTTTGGAACAAGCACACGTACATCGCTTTCGCTTGGCTTTAAGTCCCAGTCAGCAAGCGTGTCATTGTTTTTCTTATCAGGGAATTTAAGGCTCCAGAAAATTCCAACAGTGTCAATTGTTATTACTGAAATTCTGTTCTTTACAGTAAAAGGAAGCCTGGCAAACTCTTCAAGCATAACAGCCATTGTGTAGCTTTTTCCACCGCCCCTTTTTCCACACACTAGAACAAGGTGTGGCCTTGTCATATCCATAAAGATTTTTCGGCCTAAAACCGGCTTTTCGCCCTTTGACATTAAGACTTTTCCAATATATCCGGACCCGTCAAAACCGTACTTTTCAATGTCTTTAGGTGACCTTCCAACAATTGACTTCTTCTTACTTAGGCCTATGGTCATTCAAACAATAGAACGCAGTTAAGGTATTTAAACTTTAACATCCTTTAAGTAATTGGTTTTATGGACGTGGACTTAAAGAGGCAGGAAGAAGAGCTAAAACTTCTTTTGAGCAAAGCAGATTCCGAAATCGCGCGCTTTGAAAAGATTTACAAAGGCGTTGAAGTAAGAAAAGAAGAGCTCAATAAAGCAGTTAAGGGCGCCGGACTGCAATCTGTTCCTTTTGAAATAGGGCCTCATTCTGATGGCAGTAAAAATCTTGACGTTGAACTTAAAAATCATATTCTTGAACTTAACAAAATTAAAAACTTTATCAACGCAAAGCTCAATGTCGTAATTAGAGAAGAAGAGCTTTTGGTTGAACTGCAAAAAAGATACGGTAAGAACGTTGGGGTAAAAAGGTTGCCTGGCGGGGAATTTGATTTAACATTTTCTGATGCGGAAACAAAGGCTGCCTTTTCAGAACTTCAAAAGGGAAGAAAAGTTCTTTCAGCAGTCAGAAAAACAGTGCAAAGCCTATCCGAAGACTAATTTCTAAATTAAAAAATTCGCAGCTATTTTTATCTAAGATATTCCAAGGTATTTTGCCAAATTCCAGGAGTAATTGCCGGGTCGTAGTTAAAGTAAATAACTTTTCCAAGCAGCTTTTTCTTTTCAACTATTGCAGGGAAAGTTTTTGAAGAGCCCTCTTCTTCAATTATTGCAACTATGTCGCCAGTTTCTTTAACATCAAAATTCTTTAGAGCGTAAGGTGGCATTGTTGGGTTTAAGGGCGCAGCCTCAATTCCCGCCATTATTTTGTGTGAGAGGTCAACTCGTTTAATTCTTCCGTTTGTAAAAATTGCCTTTTGGCAGCTTCCGATTTCGTCAACGCCGGTTTCACACTTTACTGGAACAAGGTCTGCAAAGTTTGCTTCCCAGTTTGCAACATCGCTTGAAATAGTTCCCTCGGTTCCGCTTCGATAAATTCCAGAGTCCATTACCACAATAAGCTTTCCGCCTGTTCTAACGTAATTTTGCAGGGCTTCTCCAAGTTGCCTGCTAACACTGTGGTCAAAGAGTGTTTCCCCAACATGCTGGTCTAAAACAATTACATCATATTCTTCAAGCTTTTGTTCAGGACTTAAATCCAGCTGACTGGCACTCTTAACTGTGTAGTCTGCAAGGCTGTTGTCCTGGTTTAAAACATTAAGCAGGCCATCGCTTGGCTGCCCAATAATAAGCATCTGAATTTTTTGAGTTGACACTTCAAAAGGAGTCTTCCAAACGCCTGAAAAGTAAATCCCAATAACCAAAACCGCAACAACCGCAATTATTGCAATCTGCTGTTTGGGAATCTTCTTAACTGGCGGTACATCGTACATTTCTTTTTCCATTTGAATCAGAAACTAATAAATCGGAACTGCAATATAA
>JASLNX010000206.1 GCA_030745815.1 archaeon | reverse complement strand
CTAAACTTTCTTATTGTAAGCGTTCCGCCTCCAACTGATGCAGGGGGAATTGTTGCATTTACCCTGCTCCCATCAGGCAAGCGTGCGTCAAGCAGTGGCGCACTTATGTCAACACGTCTTCCAATCTCTCGTGCAATTTTGTTTACAAGATCTTCAATTTCTTGGTTTGAGTAAAATTCAATGTTTGAGGCCATCATTTCGTAATCACGATGGAACAGGTAAACAGGCTGTTTTGGCCCAATAACCATGATTTCTTCTAACTTGTCGTCTCGTACAAGCGGATCAATTATTCCGTAGCCAACCATTTCTCGTACAACAGCGTTAGCGTAAAACTCAAATCGTCTTTCTGGAATGTGTAGTTCTGGACTGTTTCGTAAAATCTCAATTATTTTTTGTTTGTATACGATCCTTCGCTGTTCTGGTTCCCTAATTTTGTATGATGAGATTGAAATAAGTCGCGTGGCCGCTTCCTTTATGGTTTTGATAATTGCTTTTTCTGCACCAGTTGATCTTGGAACCGGAACAAAATAGTAAAGAAGGGGTTTTTTTGGAATTTTGTAAATTTTAACGTCGCCATATTTTGCAACCTCTATTTTTTTGGTAGCTTTCTCCAAATCTTTTTCTGCCTCGCTCTTGTGCGGGGGGGCTTCTTGTTTTGGAAGTTCTTTTACTCCTCGCAGAGTCTCCGCTGCACTTCCCTTTTCAGGTGGTTTTTCCGGAACCGGTTTTGCTTCAACTGGGCTTTCCACTTGAGCGTGCTTTGGAATGTTTGTTATATTCTCAATTGCCCTTGGTTTTTCTTTTTCTTCTTTGAATTCTTCAAAGGCGGGCAGGTCAAGATCTATGTCTGCTCTTGTTCCAGCAGCACTTTCTTTTTTTGCCTCTTTAACCTTTTTCATTAGATCTTTGAGGTAATTTTTGTTAGGCATAAGTAAGCAGATGAAAATGAATCTTGTTTTATTTAAACCTTTCCAATTGCTTTGCAAAACTAGTTTCTACTTTCTTTCCTTTATCTCTTTTAACGCTTCTTCAATGAACTTCTCAACCTTTTTTTCGCCTAAGATTTTGCCTTCTCTGCTTCTTACAGTAACCGTTCCAGTGTCTTTTTCTCGGTCACCTATAACAAGAATGTAATTTGCTTTTTGCTTTTGCCAGTCTCGTACCTTGTACGAAATTGATTCATTCCTTGCGTCAAGTTCAACCCTAATCCCTGCTTCCTGCATTTTTTCCATTGCATCTTTTGCATACTTTGCATGCCTGTCTGTAATTGGCAGTAAAGCAGCTTGTACTGGATTTAGCCACAAAGGAAAGGCGCCGCCATAGTGTTCAATTAGTATTCCCATAAACCGTTCCATGCTTCCATAAATAACTCTGTGAATCATTACTGGTCTGTGTGGTTTGTCGTCCTTTCCGATATATTCAAGGCCAAACTTTTCTGGCATTGCAAAATCAAGTTGAATGGTTGCGCACTGCCAGGTTCTTCCAAGAGAATCCTTTATGTGGAAATCAATTTTTGGGCCGTAGAATGCTCCGTCTCCTTCATTAATTTTAAAATCAAGTTTCATTTTTTTCATTGATGTTTTGAGCGCACGTTCAGCCGTATTCCACATTTTTTTCTCACCCATTGCTTTTTCAGGGCGTGTACTTAGTTCCACGTGATATGTAAATCCAAAAATCTTTGTGTAAAAGAAGTCAATTAGTTCAATAACTCCTGCTACCTCGTCTGAAATTTGTTCCTTTGTGCAAAAGATGTGTGCATCGTCTTGAGTAAACTTTCTTACTCTAAAAAGCCCGTTTAGTACCCCACTTAGTTCGTGCCTGTGAACTGTTCCCATTTCCCCGGACCTTATTGGTAAGTCTCTGTAACTGTGCCTTTTGTTTTTGAATACTAGTATTCCGCCAGGGCAGTTCATGGGTTTTATTGCGTAATCTTCTTCGTCAACGTTTGTAAAGTACATGTTTTCTTGGTAGTGGTCCCAGTGCCCGCTTTGCTCCCACAATTCTTTCTTCAAAATTATTGGAGTACCAACTTCTTCATAGCCTCTTTTCAGATGCTCTTTTCTCCAAAGCGAAGCCAGTTCGTTCCAAATAATCATTCCTCGTCCGTGAAAGAAAGGGCTTCCAGGGCTTTCCTCGTGCATGCTAAACAAGTCCAGCTCCTTTCCAAGTTTTAGGTGGTTTCGCTTTTCTGCTTGCGCTTTTTTTCCCATCCAATCTATTAGCATCTTTTTTTCCGGAAACGCAATTCCGTAAATTCTTGTGAGCATTTTGTTTTTTGAGTCTCCTCTCCAGTAAGCTCCTGCAAGTTTGGTTAATTTAATGGCTTTAATTTCAGAGGTGTTTGAAACATGTGGCCCCTTGCACAAGTTATCAAATTCGCCTTGGCGAAACATACTAGCCTTGGCTCCCTTAATCGCATTAACCAGTTCAGTTTTGTATGGGTCTTTTTTGTAGAATTTAAGTGCATCTTTTTTGGGAATGTCTCTTTTGGTTATTTTCAATTTCTCATTCACAATTTTTAGCATTTCTTTTTTAATCTTTTTCAAATCCTCAAGGCGCAAGTCCTTTATGTCATAGTCTTGATAAAAACCGTCGTCTATTGCTGTTCCAACGCCTAAGCCAATATTTTGATCTTTAAAGACTCTTAGAACAGCCTGCGTCATAAGATGCGATGCGCTGTGCCAGAACTTTTTCCGGTCACTTTCCTTCTCCCAGTTAATCTTTGCCATACTGCAAGAATAAGCTTGAATTGTTATTTAAAATTATGGTAATTTCCCAAACACTGGAAAGGAGCTCTCTGCTTATTATTTAATTCATTAATTAATGAATATATTGTATGATTTCCCCAAAGCTGTGCATTAGATGCAAGGGCAAGCTTCTTTGTGGCCTTAAAACCTGCCCAATCCTTGAAAAGCAGAATTTCTTTAAGGGAGCGGACTCTCTTGTCAAGGGAACATCTTTTTCTGGAAACTCCCCACCATCAGTTTTTGTTTCCTGGAAGAACTATCCAAAAATTAACATTGCGCCCTTAAGTCCTCCAACTCTTGACAACACTGCAATTCTTGATTCTCCAGAGAAATGGTTTGGGTTGCCGCAGGAGCGAATTGTTTCAATGCGTCAGCAGTTAATAAGACCAAACAAAAGTATTTTTGCAACAGAGGCAAGTAACCCAAGCTATGAACTCATTGAAATCCAAGAGCTTGCAATGTCTTCCTCGCCTGTAACTGTAAATGTTGATCTTAAGAAGAAGATTTCTCCAAACATTTCGTTTGACCACGGGGTTGCTCCAATGGGCCCGGTGGGACTTCTCAAAAAGTTTTCTGTTGAGGATAACCCAACAATTCCTCAAAAGGTTGACTATCTTGTTTCCGACACTGACGCAAAAAGCCAGACCGCATTAATGGAACTTTACGGTGCTGGAATTCCTGTAAGCTATCTTCACAAGATTCTTTCAGCCGGAACCCTTGGTGTTAAGAAAAACCGGCGTTTGGTTCCAACGCGCTGGTCAATAACTGCTGTTGACAGCAATATAGGAAAAGAGCTTGTTAACGAAAAGGTAAAGCACTTTCAGCAGATTGGAGAATTCCAGCTTTTCCACAGTAACTACCTTGACAACGATTTTTGGGTTCTCCTCATTCCTGGTAGCTGGGCGTTTGAACAACTTGAGTGCTGGCTTCCAGGGGGTTCTTGGGCAGCGAACGCTTCGTCTGCAACAATAATTCAGGACCACGAATTTTACAGTGGAAGAACAACTTATGCTTCAAACACTGAAGGCGCTTACTACGCAGCAAGGCTAGCAGTTGCCGAGCACCTTGTTTCAAAAAAGCGCCAGGCTGCTGCAATTGTTTTTCGTGAAATCGGTTCCGACTACAAAATCCCTCTCGGAGTCTGGCAAATCAGGGAGAACGTAAGGCACGCCATGCAGCAAAAATTCCTTTCATTTAGTTCAATTCAGCTTGCGCTCTCGTTCCTTTCAAAAAAGCTAAAGATTCCAATTAAGGATTACCACAAGGAAAGTAAACTGCTTGACCACTTTAAGCATCAGAGGCGGTTGTCGGATTTCTAAGGGCGGCCCCTTGCCACTAACCCCTGCGTTAATTTCTTTTTCCTCTTCTTTTTATTATTCTCAGCAACCTTGTTGCGTTGGCCCCAAATCTTGCTATAAATGATTTGTGTTCTGCATCAATTGCTTGTCTAAGTCTTGGAGGGTCGCCTTGCCAGCTTTTGCCAGTCAACGCTCTATCTATTGCTTCATGCCCTAACTTTCTTTGCTTTTCGGCTTCCGCCTTTTGCATATCTGCTCTTGCAGCAGCTAGGTTAATTATTTTGGCAGGCTTATGGGGCACAATCTTTTTTTTCATTTATTCACTTCTTAAACTTCATAAATTGAGCAAGCAGTGCTTCCAGTTGAATTCTTTCGCTTGCGCCTTCAACCATTCTGAAGTTGTATTCGCCAATTATGTCAACAAGTGCGATTTTTGTTTTTTCGTCAAGTTCCTCTTTTGGCATTTCCATTGTTTCCCTGTAAAGCTGTAGTATGACGTCTTCGCCTGACATTCCGTAGTCATACATTAGTGCGTCAAGCTTTTTTCTTGCCTCAATAAATTCGCCCTTTAGAGCAAGCAAAATCATTTCCTTTATTTCCGTTGGCTTGGCGCGGCTGCTTACGTTGAAAACAGTTTCCTCGCTTACGTCTTTTTCAAGAGATGATGCTGCCTGCATAATGTTAATGGACTTTCTCATATCTCCCATGCTAACGTAAATTATTGCGTCAATGGCCTTTTTGTCAAGTGTTATATTTTCTTGTTTGGCAATTCCGGAAAGCTTTGCTTCCATGTCTTTGCTTGACAGCGGCTTAAATCTTGAGACAACGCATCTGCTTTGAATTGGTTCAATAATTCTGCTTGAGTAGTTGCAGCTCAAAACAAACCTGCAGGTTTTGGTGTACTTTTCCATGGTTCGCCTAAGCGCCTGCTGTGCGTCGCTTGTTAAGGCGTCACTTTCGTCCAAAAAGATAATTTTAAATTCGGCATTGAATGCAAGAGTTCTTGCAAAACTCTTAATGGTTTTTCTAACAACGTCAATTCCGCGCTCGTCGCTTGCGTTAAGTTCCAAAAAATTCCTTTCATACTCTTTTCCAAAGAGTTCTTTTGCCAGGGCAACAGCTGCACTTGTTTTTCCAACTCCTGCTGGCCCAGAAAAAAGCATGTGCGGGCAGTTTCTTGTTTTTACGTAACTTTGCAATCGTTCAAGAATTTTTTCCTGACCAATTACGTCCTTTAGTAGTTCTGGCCTATATTTTTCAACCCATGGAAGCTCAATAGCCATTTCCAAATCCCCCAAATAGCTTGCAGAGAATTAGGGCAAGAAAACAGTTATAAACATGATAGTGCAATATCTGTTAAACGAAAGAGAGCGGTTTTTTTATGGCAGAGTCTGAAGCACAAAACCAGGTTTCCAGTCCACTTACTGCAAACAAGTACGTTATTGCGGTCTTTTTGTTTGTTCTAAGCTACGGTGTATTGTTTGCAATTGCAAGTGCCAACAAGAGTATTGGGCCAATGGTTTCAGATCTTCCAATAGTAAACCTTTTCCTTCCTTTGCCTGAACTAAACAGCCCAATGTACTTGTTAATGCCTGTTGCAGGATTCTTTTTCATATTTTTCTTGGTTGACTGGGCCAACAAGTTTTTTGAAAAACAACCCGGCTTTTCAGTTCTTTTGCCAATTCTTTTATTTGCCCTGGCAATGGCAGC
>JASLNX010000205.1 GCA_030745815.1 archaeon | reverse complement strand
TGGTTTAAGGTGCCTGAATCAATCCAGTTTAATTTTTCCGGGAAGCCAAAGAAGTTTATTTCAGGAAAGGATTTGATTCTTTACACAATAGGACAGGTGGGGGTAGACGGAGCGTTGTACAAGGCAATGGAGTTTCAAGGCGACACAATAAAGAACCTTTCAATGGACTCACGCTTTAGCATTTGCAATATGGCAATTGAGGCTGGGGGGAAATCCGGAATAATTGCACCAGATGCTAGAACTCTTAGTTATGTTAAGCAGCGGACCAACGAAAAGTTCCAGGTTTATTCTTCAGACAAGGACGCGGATTATTCTGACAGCTTTTTTTGGGACGCTTCTTGTATAGAACCACAGGTTGCTGTTCCGCACCTTCCTGAAAACAGCAAGCCTGTTTCAGAGGTTTCTGGGGTTGAAATTCAACAGAGTGTTATTGGAAGTTGCACAAATGGCCGAATGGAGGACTTAAGAATTGCTGCAAAAATTTTCAAGGGCAAGAAAGTTCACCCAAGCGTAAGATGCGTTATTCTCCCGGGTTCACAGGAAATTTATCTTCAGTGCATTAAAGAGGGTCTTACTGAAATTTTTGTGAAAGCAGGATGTTCATTTAGCACTCCAACCTGTGGACCTTGCCTTGGAGGTCATATGGGAATTCTCGCAGAGGGCGAGCGCGCGATTGCAACAACAAACAGGAACTTTGTTGGAAGAATGGGGCACCCTAAGAGCGAGGTTTATCTTTCAAATCCGGCTGTTGCAGCTGCGTCAGCAGTTGCTGGAAAAATAATCCACCCGGGTGAGTTGAAATGAATATTAAGGGAAAGTCATGGAAGTTCAAGGACAATGTTGATACAGACGTAATAATTCCTGCGCGTTACCTTAACTCTTCAAACCCGAAGGAACTTGCATCTCATTGCATGGAAGACATTGACAAGGATTTTACAAAGAAAATCTCAGCAGGTGACATAATTGTTGCAGGCAAAAACTTCGGTTGCGGTTCAAGCAGAGAGCACGCGCCAATCGCAATAAAGAATGCGGGAATTTCTTGCGTTGTTGCCGAATCTTTTGCCAGGATCTTTTACAGGAACAGTATTAACATGGGCTTGCCAATTTTTGAGTCTGCTGAGGCCTCGCAAAAGATTTCTGAAGGCGATGAACTTGAGGTAAACGCTGAAACAGGTGAAATAAAGACCATTTCCAAGAATGAAACTTACAAAGCAGTTCCAATGCCGCCATTTATCCAAAAAATTATAAAGCTTGGTGGTCTAATGGAGTATGTAAAGCAGGAGACGAAAAAATGAGTAAGAAATTTAAGATAGCAGTTCTTCCAGGTGATGGAATTGGGATGGAAATAATGCCCCCTGCAATTGAAGTCTTGAAAAAGGTTGGCGAAAAGGCCGATGCTGAATTTGAATTCACTGAAGCAAAGGTTGGATGGGAGGCCTATAAGGAATTCAAGCACTGCTTGCCGAATAAAACACTTGCGCTGTGCAAGGCAAGCGACGCAATCCTTTTCGGTGCGGTTGGGCACCCTGAAGGGGACAAGCTTCCACTTGATGAACGGCCAGTGAGAGCTGCATTGATTCCATTAAGAAAAGAGTTTGATCTCTACGCAAATTTTCGGCCTGCAATTGTTTTCAAGGCACTTGCAACTGCTTCCCCGCTCAAGCCAGAGCTTGTTGGTGGAGGCTTTGATATCCTCGTTGTAAGGGAGCTTACCTCGGGAATTTACTTTGGTCGCCCTAAAGAAGTAAATGATGAAGAGGGGGTTGACACAATGCGCTACAAAAAGTCCGAGATTGAGAGAATCGCAAAAGTTGCCTTTGAGGCTGCTATGAAGCGTGGAAAGAAAGTGCACAGCATTGACAAAGAGAACATCCTTCAATCAATGGTTTTGTGGAGAAAAACAGTTGAAGAGTTTGCAAAGGGTTATCCAGGTGTAGAACTGCAGAACATGTACGTTGATAACGCTGCAATGCAGCTTGTTAGAAACCCAAAGCAGTTTGATGTTATTCTTGCAGGAAATATGTTTGGAGACATTTTAAGTGATGAGGCCGCAATGCTTACTGGCAGTATTGGAATGCTTCCAAGTGTTTCTCTTAACGAGTCAAGCTTTGGAATGTATGAACCGGTTCACGGTTCGGCTCCTGATATTATGGGTCAGGACAAAGCAAATCCAATTGCTCAAATCTTAAGCGCAGCAATGATGTGCAAGTACTCTTTTGGGCTTGACCAGGCTTACGATTCAGTCTTCAAAGCAGTTGAATCAGTGCTAAACCAGGGCCTTAGAACAGGCGACATTGCAAAAGAAGGCGAAGAAGTAATTGGCACAAAGGAAATGGGCCAAGCGATTTTAAGAGAGCTTAAATAATTTCAACGTCTTTTCCTTTAACTATTTCTCCAATAACCCAGGCTCCGTCTAATTCTCCAATAATCTTTTCAGCCTCGGCCTTGTCAACAATTAGAACCATTCCGCTTCCCATGTTAAAGGTCTTGAACATATCTTCGTCAGGCACTTCGCCCTTTTCTTGAATAAACTTAAAAATCCCTGGCACTCTTAGCTTTGCCTTCTCAATTTTTGCCCCAAGGCCTTCTGGTAAAAGCCTTCCAATATTGTCAACCAGGCCGCCGCCTGTAATGTGCGCTATCCCGTTAACTCTTGATTCTTTTGCAAGCGGCAGAACTTCTTTCACATAGCTCTTGTGAGGCGCAAGTAATGCCTGTCCAACTGTTCCTTCAACTCCGTCAACTTTGTCGTTCACCCCAAGGCCTGCGATTTCAAAAACAACCTTTCTTGCAAGCGAGTAGCCATTAGTGTGCAATCCTGAACTTGGCAGGGAAACCAGCACATTGCCTTCTTGGATCTTGCTTCCGTCAACCATTTTGTCTCTTTCAGCAACCCCGGTTATTGCGCCAACAATATCTGTCTCACCCTGCTCGTAGACTCCCGGCATTTCAGCGGTTTCCCCGGCAATAAGTGAAACATTGTTCTCTTTGCAGGCTTCAGCCATTCCTTTTACAATTTGTTCAACCTTTTCTGGTTCAATTGTGCTGCTTGCAACGTAGTCCACAAAAAACCAGGGTTCGGCTCCGCAGCACAAAACATCGTTGCAGCTGTGGTTTACAATATCTTTTCCAACGCTGTCCCATTTGTTCATTGCAGAGGCAATCTTTGTTTTGGTTCCAACGCCGTCAATGCTGCTGATTAAAACAGGCTTGTCAAACTTTTTCAGTTTTTCAGCACTAACAGAGCCTCCAAAGGCTCCAACATCGAGCAGTACGTCTTTTGAAAAAGTGCCTTTCACAAGGCCCTTAATTCGTTTAACGGCCTGACTCCCGGCTTCAATGTCAACGCCTGCGTCTTTATAAGTGGTCATGTGAACAAGTAAGTTTTGGCAGGTAACCTTTAAATTGCTAATTGCACTAAATTTTAATGATCTTTTATGCCTCATAAAAAAAATAGCAAAATTGTTGGTGGTGAAAAGGGATTTGGTGCAAGACTTGACCAACCTTCTGAACTGGAGCTAAGACAGCAAAAGCAAAGAGAGGCCAGACTAGTGAAAGTTGCAGAAGAAGAGGCAGCGCAAAAAAAACGATTTGCTACAGCACTAAAAACTGTCAGTGCAAAAGCTAAACAATCACTTTTAGTGGCATCTACAAAGTGTGCACAGTCTTTCACTAAAATGGGCCTTAAGCCACAGCCAGCCTATCGAATAGCTGAAAATATTCTTCATGAATCAGAAGCCCCTGGATTGGTTGCAATAAGAACAGAGCTCACTGAAACCATAGCTGAGAAGACTATTACTGCACCGACTGGCAGCGGGCAGGTAGTTGATTTGGTTGTAAGAAGGCTTACTGTTGAGGCCATTAACAAGGCACTGGCTAAAGGCCTTATTACAAAAAATTTACTTATGAACTATAAACCACCTGCAAAGCCTAAGTGACTTTAGGGCCCCACGAAAGGTATTTAAACCCCTTTAGAGTATATTCTGTTTACTATGCAGTGCGCAGGTGTTTTAAGGGAAGAAACAGTTTTCGATACGATTAGCGCAGCCGTTGGCAGTTATTTTGCTTATTGGTATTTTGTATAGGCGCCAGGCTACTTATCTATTTAGCTTGTGTGTCCGAACTAAAAAAGGTAGTGAACACTAGGAAAAATATTGAAATTGGAGATGTGGTAAAATGCAGATTTGGATTGATACAGCAGATGTTAATGAAATTAAAAGAGTTGCAGAATTAGGAGTAGTGGACGGAGCAACTACAAACCCTTCGCTTTGCGCAAAGCAGTCAAACACAGACTTTAAGGCAATGGTAAAGGAAATTTGTGGCATTGTAAACGGTCCTGTTTCAGCAGAGGTTGTTGCACCTGACTTTAAGGGAATGTGCGCTCAAGCTGAAATGCTCAGTAAGCTTCACGAAAATGTAATAGTAAAAATCCCCTGCACAAACGATGGACTCAAGGCAACAAAATACTGCAAAGAACACGGCATCAAAACAAATGTTACTCTAACGTTTTCGCCAAACCAGGTTCTTTTAGCAGCAAAGGCCGGCGCAACCTACACCAATATTTTCATTGGAAGAGTTGACGACGCAGGCCATGATGGGATGGTAGCGGTTGAAGAATCACTGCAGATTCTTGAAAACTACAAGCTTGAAACAAAGCTTATTGCAGCATCTGTTAGAAGTGTTCAGCATGTTCAGGTTGCCGCTCTTTTAGGATGCCACGTTGCAACAATTCCGCCTAAAATAATTGAAAAAATGATAAAGCACCCTCTAACAGAACTTGGGTTAAAGCAGTTTGAAGCAGATTGGATAAAGTCAGGTTGCAAAATGGAGTAATTATGCCAATTGAAGAAAAGCGAAAGAAAATAGACTCGGTTGACGAGAAAATTCTGACCCTGTTAAACGACAGGGCAAAGCTAGCCAAGGGCATCTCTGTTGAAAAAGGAAAGAATGGAGCGGCAGTTTACGTTCCTGAAAGAGAGCGAGCAGTTCTTAAAAATATTATTTCAAAAAACAAGGGGCCCCTAAGTAACAAGGCCCTTGAGTCAATTTACAGAAACATTGTTTCAGAGTGCCGCGCTCTTGAGGCCTCGTTAAAAATTGCATACCTTGGTCCTGCAACAACCTTTACCCACATGGCTGCAATAAAAAACTTTGGCTCAAGCTGTGAATTCATTCCGTTAAACAGCATAAACGACGTTTTTGCAGAGGTTGAAAAAGGGTCTGCAGACTACGGTGTTGTTCCAATTGAAAATAGTACGGAGGGTACAATTAATCACACGCTTGATACTTTTATGAAGTCTAACCTAAATATTGTTGCAGAAATAATGCTTGACATAAAGCACAATCTTCTCTCAAAGCACAAGCTTTCTGAAATTAAGAAGATTTACTCAAGGCCAAGCGCTCTTGCCCAGTGCAGAGGCTGGATTTCAAACAATCTTCCCAAGGCTGAGATTATTGAGTCAAGTAGTACTGCAAAGGCAGCAGAACTAGCAACCCTTTACCATAGTAGCGCAGCGATTGCATCAGAACTTGCAGCTGAACAGTACAGTTTGAAGATTGTTTCAAAAAACATTCAGGACTCTGCTCACAATGTAACCCGCTTTTTAGTTATCGGAAAGACTAAACCAAAGCGGTCTACAGAAAATAAGACAAGTATAATGTTTTCGGTAAAAAACGAACCAGGAACCTTATTCAATGCTCTTGAATCCTTTCCAAAAAATGGAATTAACATGACCAAAATTGAATCAAGACCAGCTAGGAAAAAAGGATGGGATGTTGTTTTCTTTATTGATTTTGAAGGCTACGTTGAAGATAAAAATATTCAAAAGGCCCTTGAAGGCATTAAAGAAAGCTGTGTGTTTGTGAAAATTCTTGGCTCTTACCCACTGGAGGTAACAGTTAGTGAGTAATAATTCAGAGCTTGCGGACATTTCAAAAGCCGTAAGGCGTGAAGTTCTAAAGATGACCACAGCCGCTGGTTCAGGGCACCCTGGTGGAAGCCTTAGCTCCGCAGACATAGTTACCAGCCTTTACTTTTCTGAAATGAAGCAGTCTGCTAAAAACCCCAACGATCCTGAGAGGGACAAGTTTATTTTAAGCAAGGGGCATGCGTGTCCACTACTTTACGCTATTCTTGCTGAGTTAGAATACTTCCCAAAAGAAGAGCTTTCCAATCTTAGAAAAATTAGTTCAATGCTTCAAGGTCACCCTGACCGAAACAAGACACCTGGTGTTGAGTCAAGCACAGGTAGTTTAGGCCAGGGGCTAAGTGTTGCCTGTGGTATTGCTCTTGGAGACAGGCTTTCAAAAAGGAAAAGCAGAACTTATTGTCTTATTGGCTGTGGCGAATCACAGGAAGGGCAAGTTTGGGAGGCCGCAATGTCTGCTGCTCACTACAAGCTTGATAACCTCTGTGCAATTGTTGACAATAACAATTTACAAATTGATGGAAAGACCAGCGAGGTAATGAACATAGAACCTATTGCAGACAAGTGGAAGGCCTTTGGTTGGAATGTTTTGGAAATTGACGGCCACAATTTTAACGAAATTCTTAATGCATTTAAAGAGGCAAGAGCATGCAAGGGAAAACCAACTGTATTGGTTGCAAAAACAGTTAAGGGAAAAGGAGTTTCCTTTATGGAAAATGTTTGCGGGTACCACGGAATGGCCTTAACTGCTGAAGAGCTTGAAAGAGCGTTGGAGGAATTAAAGTGAGCGAGGAAATCGCAACAAGGCAGTCTTACGGAGAAGCCCTTGCAGATCTTGGCGAGCGCAATCCTGATGTGGTTGCATTGGACGCTGATTTAAGTAAGAGCACAAAGTCCGCAATCTTTGCAGCAAAATTTCCTGAAAGGTTTTTTGAAATGGGGGTTGCAGAGGCGAACATGATTGGAACCGCCGCAGGTCTGGCGATTTCCGGAAAGATTCCTTTTGCCAGTAGCTTTGCTGTCTTTTGCACTGGCCGCGTTTTTGACCAGGTTCGTGTAAGTATTGCCTACAACAACTTAAACGTTAATATTTGCGGTTCGCATTCAGGCCTTGCTACAGGTGCAGACGGCGCAACGCATCAGGCAACAGAGGACATGGCTATAATGCGTACTCTTCCAAATATGTCAGTTGTCTGTCCGGCAGACTCCGCTGAAACCAAAAGCGTTGTGTTTGCTTCGGCAGAGCATAAGGGTCCTGTTTACATTCGAACAACTAGACTTAAAACGCCGGTTCTTTTTGATAGCTCGCACAAATTTTCTTTTGGAAAGGGAAATATTGTAAAGGACGGAACTGATGTTTCGCTTGCAGCCTGTGGAATTATGGTTTCAAAGGCCTTGGATGCGGCAGAACTTCTTAAGAAGGAAAATATTAGCGCTCGCGTAATAAATATGCCAAGCATTAAGCCATTAGATGAATCCATTATTTTAAAGGCGGCATCTGAAACGCAGGGAATTGTTTCATGTGAGGATCACAGTATAATTGGCGGTCTTGGTTCAGCAATTGCTGAAACTCTCAGTGAAAATAATTCAGGGCGCCTTTCTCGTATTGGCTTAAGAAATGTTTTTGGCGAATCAGGGGATCCTAAAGATCTTTACAAAAAGTTTTCAATGGACGTTAATTCAATTTACAATTCAGCGAAGAAATTGCTGCAGGATAGGAGTGGTGAACAATGATAATCGTATTAAAAAATGCAGATGAAAAAGCAATTGAAATAGTTTCAAAGGAAATTGAAAGCAAGGGCCTTACACCTCATGTTTCAAAGGGGAAAGAGCGAACAATAATTGGTGCAATTGGGGACGAAAGGTTGCTTGATGTGGATCGTTTGAAAAGCCTTCCTTGCGTTGAAAAAGTAATGCCAATTCTTTCGCCTTACAAACTGGTTAGCAGAGAATTTTATCCTGAGAACACAATAATTAAGGTTAACGGGTTTGAGATTGGCAGTGACAAAGTTATAATGATTGCAGGGCCTTGCGCGGTTGAAAGTGAAAAATTGCTTCTTGAAACGGCACACGCAGTAAAGAAGGCTGGTGCGTCCATTTTGCGCGGTTCTGCTTTTAAGCCAAGAACTTCACCTTATGATTTTCAGGGTCTGGGTGAAGAAGGCCTTAAGATTATGAAGAAAGCAAAAGAGGAAACTGGTTTACCCATTGAAACAGAGGTAATGGACACAAGACACGTTGGCCTTGTTGCGAAATACGTTGACATCTTGCGAATTGGAGCGCGAAACATGCAAAATTTTGATTTGCTCAAAGAGGTTGGTCGCGTAAACAAACCAGTAATTTTGAAAAACGGTGTTGCATCAAATATGAAAGAATTTCTAATGGCTGCCGAATATATTATGAGCGAGGGCAATAGCCAGGTTATTTTGTGCAATCGTGGTATTAGAAGCTATGAACCAGAACTGCGTTTTCCTGTTTTGAGCGGAATGACTTCCTTGCTAAAGCAGAAAACCCATCTTCCAGTAATTGTTGATCCAAGTCATAGTACTGGAAAAAAGAGCCTTATTGCGCCTGTTAGTAGGGCGGCTATTGCAGAGGGTGCAGATGGTCTTATTGTTGAGGTTCACAGTTGCCCTAAAGAGGCAAAGTGCGATGGCCCGCAGCAGTTAACTCCGCCAGAATTTGAAAAAATGATGGTTGAACTCAAAAAGGTTGCAACAGCAGTTGGAAGAGGGGTGTAATAAAATGAAAGTTTTTGTTTGCAGGCACGGAGAAACTCTTTTGAATTTGCAGGGGAGAAGCCAGGGCGCAAAGGATTCGGCGTTAACCGAAAAGGGAATTTCTCAGGCAGAAGAAAATGCCAAAGTTCTTGAGACAGTTAGCCCAGCGGCTATTTACTGTTCCCCTCTAGGTAGGGCGTTTGCAACAGCCAAAATTATTGCAAAACCCCACAATATGGAATCAATTCCTGTTGATGCGCTTAGCGAGATTAACCAAGGTAAGTTTGAAGGCACTACTGCAGAAGAGCGGAAAAAGCTTTTTGCAAAAGAAATTGCCGAAATTGAAAAGGACAAAATGAACAATCCATTTCCTGGGGGCGAGAGTTTTACCCTATTAAAAGAGCGCCTTGTTCCTTTTGTTGAAATGCTTAAAGAAAAGCACTCTAATGATGAAGTAATTGTTGTAACGCACAGAGCTTGCGGTAGAATGTTAACAGTACTATTAGCAGGTCTAAGTGATAATGAGTTTTTGAAGAGTGATTTTCTTCACTATATGATTTACAAAGTTGAATTGAATGGCAGTCCTGTTCTAACCTATCTGATGAATGGGAAAACACTGGAGGGTCTTTTTTTACCCTGAAAAGTGACTGGTGTTTTTATGAAACTACTTGTAAAGAAATCAGTTTTGGACGGGGAAATAACAATTCCTGCTTCAAAATCTCACACCATTCGTGCGGTTGTTATTGCCTCGCTTGCAGAAGGTAAAAGTATTCTACATAACCCTTTGGATTCTGCGGACTCCCAGGCAAGTGTTGGCGCTTGCAGGGCGATGGGTGCAAAGATTTCGCAGAATGAAAATTGGGAAATTGAGGGTTTTGCCGGAAAACCAAAGACCCCTGGCAGTGAAATTGATTTATTAAATTCTGGAACAAGTGCTAACCTTATTGCGGGGGTTGCAACCCTTGCTCAGGGTCCAACAGTTTTAACCGGTGACACAAGTCTTAGAAGCAGACCGTTTGCGCCAATTTTAAAGGCCTTAAACGATTTGGGGGCAAGTGCTGAAAGCATTTCAGGGGATGGAAGGGCGCCTCTTAAAATTTCAGGTTTCTTAAAAGGCGGCTCTACAGAAATTGATGGAATGAATTCACAGCCTGTTTCAAGTTTGTTAATAAGTTGCGCTCTTGCTCAGGCGGACAGTGAGATTTTTGTTCCAAACCTGCACGAGCAGCCTTATGTGAAGATGACAATGCAATGGTTGGATGAACAGGGCATAAATTATAGCGAAAGCAATATGGAACGGTTTAAGGTAAAAGGCAATCAGTCCTTTAAGTCTTTTGAAAAAACCATTCCAGCTGACTTTTCTTCTGCAACTTTTCCACTGTGCGCTGCAGCAATCTCTCCTGAAAGCAATGTTTTACTTAAAGGACTTGATATGAATGATGCGCAGGGTGATAAAGACGTTGCAAACATGCTCAAAAAGATGGGGGCAGAAATAAGTGTTGGAGAAGATGGCATTAGGGTAATTGGTTCAAAATTGCAGGGTGCAGAGCTTGATTTGAAGAACGCGCCTGACGCTCTTCCAGCTCTTGCAGTTGTTGGTTGCTTTGCAGAGGGCGAAACACGCCTTGTAAATGTTGCTCATGCAAGAATAAAGGAAACTGACAGAATTGCTACAATGGTTAGTGAGCTCAAAAAGATGGGAGCCGATGTTGAAGAGTTAGATGACGGTCTGGTAGTTAGGA
>JASLNX010000204.1 GCA_030745815.1 archaeon | reverse complement strand
TAAATGAAAATAATTGGGTTTGATTCAAGTGCTGCCCACACCAGATGCACTACAAGGCCTATTACAATAAGTGAATATGAAAGTTTGTTTTTCACAATCCTTTGTGTGATATCAGTGTATGAGGCAATAATTAGTCCAATTAAAGAAATTAAAAAAAGGATAGCAAGCCAAGGCATTAAATCACCTTAGCCTTGCATCAGAGCGCCAATGGTTTCTTCGCGATATTGCAGTATTTTTCCCTGCGCAACCGTTGAAATGCTTCTGATGGTGTCAATTAACATTGCGGCAGCAATTGCTAGCATTATTCCAAATAGGGCGGTGAGCAGGTATTCAAATGCAACTTGTGCTTTTTCTTCCATTTCAATACCTTCTACTTTTAAATTTTCAGCTACTTGTGCCCTTAGATTTCACCAAGGAAGTTATGCAATTTATTGTTTGCCGCATCCGTTACATCGGGGGTCATGGAAGCCAGCAAAGAAAGCACGACTGCTGCAACAAGGATAGCACCTGCTATTAGTAACAAGTACTCAATTGCTCCTTGTGCTTTTTCTTCCATTCTTGAATTCCTTACCGTGGGCTGTTTAAGCTGTACTGGCTAGGTTTTCTAGACTGGCGTGTATGCTTGCGTTTCCCATACTTGACCCTTCCGTTCCAGTAGTCGCAAGTCCGGTTAAGAGACTTAGGACGATCGCTGCTACTAACACGGCTCCGCCTATTAGCAGTAGATATTCTAGTGCTCCTTGTGCTTTTTCTTCCATGTTTTCTCCTCCTTTTTTTTAAAATCCTTCTATTACATTTGTTCTTGCTTCATTAAACTTTGGTTCTATTTCACCAGGGATGCTTTTGAGATACAATCCCACTGTGGCAGCAACAAATATTGCTCCTGCTAGTAAAATTAAGTATTCAATTGCTCCTTGTGCTTTTTCTTCTTTTATAAGCGTCATGCGACACCGCCTATTATTCCACCTGTCACAAATACCGAAACATAGTATGCCAAGTAAGCTACTAATAATAGTATAGGGATATATATAATACTTTTGCTCACTCTTCCATCTCTCATAAGTGAAATCATTATTCCTGAAGCGGTTACTTCGATTAGTATATATATTTGCATCAGCAGCACTAACAAATCTCGTATTGCAAATGCTTGTTCCTTTTCTTGAACACTTGCTCCAAGTCCACTGGTTGCTTGAATAAACAGCTGGATTATGCTTGATACTAGTCCAAAGATAACTGGTGCTACAAATGCCCCTGCGGCAATCATAAAAAGTACTTGTAGAGTGGTATCTGTTTTTCTCTGCTTTCCAAGTCTGTGCATTGCTCTAATGTCTTCCGCAATTTCGTCCAGTACGTCAGCAAGCCCGGCGCCTGCTTTTAGGCTATCGATTACAACAGCCATACTTCTTTTGATGAGTCGAGAATCAATGTTATCTGAAAAACGTTTAAGGCTGTTTTCAAGGTTTTCTCCTTCTTCAAGTCTTCTTAGTACGAGTTCCATTTCATTGGTGAGAGCCCCGTACTGGGAACTTGCTATTTCCCTCAACGCATATTCATAGGTTCCGCCTGCTTTGAGCGTGTCGGCCATTTGCTTTAGTGCGTCAGGAAGGGTTTCCTCAATTGCATTAACTCTTGCCATTGCCTTAATATAGGGCCATCCGAGTAATAGATCCAGCACAACCAGGGTTACAATAAATGCCAAGAGTGGACTTACCATAAATCCAAGTAATGCAATTGTTGCTAGGGTTATTGCTCCTGCGGCAATCCCGGCTCCTAACGCTAGTAAAATCCAGGTTTCTGCAGAAAAGTTCAAGCCAGAATATTTGATATACTGCTTGTATTTTTTCAGAAACTTTAGTTGTATGCCTTTCTTTTTTTTAGTCATTGTTTACACCTTTGGTTGAGCCATTTTAATATAAAATATAAATAATCCTAGCAGCATAGGCATCATTACTAAGTATATGACTGCAATAATTTCAGGGGTGAGCGGGAGCATTGCTTTAAAACTAATACCGCCTGAATCAAGCGGGCTGTTTCTTATTCCGCCCATTACCGCTATTACTACTGGAACAACAATTGCTGCAAAGATAAATATTATTCCAAAGAAATTCATTTTTGCTGCAAAGTCTCTTGTTTTTAGTCGCAGTTCAAATGCCACATCTTCAGCTATGTCGCTCATTATTCCACTTAGGTTTCCACCAGTTTTAAGAGCTCTTATAACATGCATTAATGCTGTTCTTAGCGCCTTACACTGTGTTCTTAGTGCCAGATGTTTTAACGCTTCTTTTGTATCGGTTCCTTCTTCAATTTCAGTTATAGTTCTTGCAAACTCTTCACTTAGTGCGCCGTACCCTGCTGTTGCAATGGCCTGGATTGTTCTGTAAAGTCCGATTCCTGCGCGAAGTTCAGTTGCCATGTGCCTTAGTGCAAACGGCAACTCAATACTTATTGCGTCTCCTCTGCTTTTTGCTTCTTGCTGGGGTATCATTAGTATTACTACAAGTGAGAACAGAGCGGCAATAAATGAAATTATTGGAATCGCCACAACCTTTAATGCAAGTGGCATATCAATTATTATCATAAAAACGCTTGATAACATTAGCATAACAAAAAATACTATTGTTGCACCTGTAACTGCCAGTGCAATGAATTGCCTTGCGGAGTAATGCATGTTTGCCGAGTAAAGCTGAAAACTAAGGCGTTTAAATTGGGGCAGATTAGATGCAATTTTTGAAATTGGCTCAAGAACTTTTCTCATTTTTAGGTACAGGCGCCCAAGCTTTTTTACTAATGGACTTTTGACTTCTTGGAGGTCTTCAACAGTTCCAAGGTTTAATTGTGCTCCTTTTCCTTCGGCAATAATTCCTCTTAATTCACTAAGTTTTCCACTGGTTTCCCCAAACTCAACGCCTTCATCCCTGTACTTTTTTTTCATCTTTTTAACTATTTGATCAACACGATCCATGTCTACGCTTTCTCCCCCGACCTTTTCAAGCTCTTTTGAACTAGCAGTAGTGGGTGAGCGTTTTGGCTTTTCAGCTATTTTTCTTTTCAAGAGGTCAAGGTTGGGCATTTAGCGTTCACTCCTCTTCATTAGAAATTCGTGGCTTTTTGCGCTAATTTCTTCCATTGAACGGATGTTTTTTTTAGCAAGATTTTTTAGCAAAGCAGCTCTGTCTGTTAACTCTTGTTCAACTTGCGGTCTTGTCATTCCTGTAAATATTTGCATTTGCTTTAAAAAATTGCTTGGAACATTTGTTCGTATTACCTTGTCTTCAACAGGATCACGTTCAAAGATAGTTTGAGTTTGTGCTTTTCCAACAAGTACTCCTGTAACTTCGGCAATTTCTGTAATTCGTCTAATTGTTCCCTTCTTCCGGTCATGTATTCTGTGTTCTATAATTATTAAATCAAGACCGCTTAGCATAACTTCTGGAACAGACATTGGAGGGTTTGTTATTCTTATGATGGTTTCTTGCGGTGAGTTGCTGTGAACAGTTCCCATACTTCCAGCGTGCCCTGTGTTCATTGCAGTAAATAAAGTAAATGCTTCGTCGTGCCTTATTTCTCCGACAAGTATTCTGTCTGGTCTCATTCTTAGGCTGTTTTTGGTTAAGATGTCAAGTGTTAATTCGCCTTTTCCTTCAATTCCAGGTGGTCTGGCTTCCATTCTAATCCAGTGTTTTAATGGCAGTATAAGTTCTGCCGTGTCTTCAACTGAAACAATTCTTTCATTTTCTGGAATAAATGAGGCGAGAACGTTTAGAAGAGTTGTTTTTCCGCTTCCTGTTCCTCCTGCAATAAGTATATTTGCTGGTTTTGCACCCATTCCTTCAACGGCCATCCAAAGAAATGCAGCACATTCAGGGGTTAGTGTATTCATGTTTATTAAGTCTACAATACTGTATGGGTCTTTTCTAAACTTTCTTAT
>JASLNX010000203.1 GCA_030745815.1 archaeon | reverse complement strand
TGGACAACCTAAAAGAGGAAAGAGAAAGGGGAGTCACAATTGACGTTGCATACAAGAAATTTGAGGGCAAAAAGAATAATTTTACAATTATTGACGCTCCAGGACACAAAGACTTTGTAAAGAACATGATTACAGGAACGTCACAAGCTGACGCTGCTGTTCTTGTTGTTGCTGCAAAAGAAGGAATTCAGCCTCAAACAAAAGAGCACGCATTCCTATCACAGGTTATGGGAATAAAGCAGCTTATTGTCGCAGTAAACAAGATGGACGAAATCAACTACGACGAAGCAAAGTTTAAGGAAGTTGAAGACACTATGTCAAAGCTCCTAACAGGAGTTGGATATAAGGCCGAAACATTCAAGGTTTTGCCAGTTTCAGCTTGGGTTGGCGACAATGTTGCCAAGAAGAGCGACAAGCTTTCATGGTTTAAGGGAGAGACCCTTATTGATGCATTGGACGAGTTCAAGGCATCAGAACTACCAACAGACAAGGCTTTGAGACTTCCAATCCAGGATGTTTACACCATTAAGGGTGTTGGAACAGTCCCTGTTGGAAGAGTTGAAACAGGAGTAATAAAGCCAGGTGAGAAAATTATAGCAATGCCATCAGGCGTAACAGGTGAAGTAAAAACACTTGAAATGCACCACGAGCAGTTGCCACAAGCAATTCCAGGCGATAACATTGGATTCAATGTAAGAGGCTTTGGAAAGGGCGACATTGCAAGAGGAGATGTTATTGGACACGTAAAGGACCCGCCAACAGTTGCAAAGGAGTTCACAGCACAAATTGTTGTGTTGTCACACCCTACAGCAATACCAATTGGCTACACTCCAGTGTTCCACATGCACACAGCACAGCTTTCATGCACCATAACAGAGATCCAGAAAAAGCTTGACCCAAAAACAGGCCAAGAAAAAGAAAAGGATCCAAAGTTCCTGAAAACAGGAGACGCTGCAATCGTAAAGATTGTGCCAACCAGACCAATTGTTGTTGAGGAATACAAGAAGTTCCCACAGCTTGGAAGGTTTGCAATAAGAGACATGGGCGCAACAGTTGCTGCAGGAATAATCCTGAGTGTAACTCCAAAGGAAAAGTAAATTTTGGTAAATGACGGGAAGCAATGCTATTATTGCTTTCCAAACTTCCATTTTTTTATTTTTTGGAAGAGCAGAGGTAATGAAAAATGCAAAAAGCAAGAATCAAACTGACAAGTCCTGATTACAAGGAATTAACAGAGATTTGCTTAAAGATACTTGATGTTGCAGAAAGAACCGGAGTAAAGCACTCTGGTGCAATTACCTTACCAACAAAGAAACTAGTTGTTCCAACCAGAAAGTCTCCATGCGGAGGCGGCACTGAAACCTATGAACGATGGCAAATGAGAGTGCACAAAAGGCTGGTTGATATTGAAGCAGACGAAAGAACTCTTCGCAGAATAATGCGAGTTGAAATCCCTGAAACAGTGCACGTTGAAATTGAATTAAAAGGCTAATTTTTTTACTGAATTCCCAGAGCCTGTTTTACCCGTTTCTTTTCCATGCTTAATTCATATGTTAAAAGTATGTCATGTTTCCCTTTGGAAATCGGCTTTGGTTTGAAAAATCTTTCAATTATAGGGCGATAAGTTTTTGCAGTATGCGGTGATTTAGAAGAAACCTGCAAAATAACTTTCCTGCCTTTTTTAATTTCAGCGCCGTGCTGCTGAAGAAATTCCAAAAGCAAAAAGCTTGCAGGATGTATACCCCCAAGTTGAGCTTGGAGCACCTTGCTTGCTGCAGTTTCGGCCTTTGCATCCCAAAAGTCCCCTTTAGGAACCGCCCTATAACAAGTGCGCTCTCTTTGAATATTTTTAATTACCAACGGTTTGCCTTTTGCATTGTGGGATTCAAGGAAAAACCTTGCTTTATTGCTACCATCGAACAAAACTAAGTGTGGTAGTGTTGACCACTGCTTTCCCATGGGATTCACAACACGCACAGAGTTATCACAAACAATCCATCCTTTTTTGTTCTTAATGGAAAAAAC
>JASLNX010000202.1 GCA_030745815.1 archaeon | reverse complement strand
GGATTGGAAAGGGAACAATTTCAAGCAGCTTGTGTAAATGTTTGCAAGACCGCGGCTTAAAAGTTGAGCCAATGAAACTTGAAGCCTACTTAAACGTTGACTCTGGAACACTCAACCCGTTTAGGCACGGAGAAGTATTTGTTTTAGATGACGGTTACGAAACAGATTTGGATCTTGGAACATACGAACGAATGCTTGACAAGAACCTCATGCGAGACAACTTTATTACAAGCGGAAGAGTTTATCAAAAAATTATTGAAAAGGAAAGAAGTGGAAAGTATTTGGGAAGAGATGTTCAATTCATTCCGCACGTTACAGGGGAAATAAAAAGTTTTGTAAGAAACCTTGCAATTGAAAGCAAAGCTGATATTATTCCAATTGAAATCGGCGGAACTGTTGGCGATTACGAAAACATGTTTGCACTGGAAGCACTAAGGGAGCTGCACTATGAAGAAGGCCCTGAAAATGTTTGCTTTGTAAACATCACATATATCATGCAACCAAACAGTCTTGGAGAACAAAAAAGTAAAGCTGCACAGCTTGGAATAAAAAGGCTTATTGCAATGGGAATTCAACCAGATGTAATTGTTTGCAGAAGCGAATCAAAACTGGATGACAAGATAAGGGAAAAAATTAGCCTTAACACAAATGTTCCAATGGAAAACGTTGTTGGGGTTCACGACGTAAGTAATATTTATTCACTACCGCTTGCATTAAGAGAACGCGGCTTTGATGATAAGGTCTTACAGACCCTTGGATTAAACAAAAAGTTCCCTTCAAACGGAAACACAGCCTTAAAAAAGTGGGTTACTGAAACAAGTGCATCCAAAAATGGCAAGAAGCTAACAATTGGAATTGCAGGGAAGTACACTGGAAGCAGTGATACCTATATTAGCATCCTAAAAGCGCTTGAGCACTGCAGTTTTATAACCAACCACAAAATTGGAATTAAGTGGATTGAAACAACCAAAATTAAGTCAGGAGACAAGAGCGTTGAAAAGGCCATCAAAGGAGTTGACGGAGTAATTGTGCCAGGCGGATTTGGCTCAAGAGGGGTCGAAGGAAAGATTGCTGTTGCAAAATACTGCCGTGAAAAAAACATCCCTTACCTTGGACTGTGTCTTGGGTTCCAAATTGCGTTGATTGAGATTGCAAGAAACGTTTCTGGGTTAAAGGAAGCAAATTCAACTGAGTTTGATCCAAAAGCAAAGCACCCGGTTGTAGATATTCTTCCAGAACAATTAGATATTGAAGGCCTTGGTGGAAACATGAGGCTTGGTGGAAAGGAAGTTGAGGTAAAGCCTGGAACTATTGCTGCAAGAATTTTTGAAAACGCAAAGAAAATCAGGCGAAGGTTTAGGCACAGGTTTGAATGCAATCCTGAATTTATTGAAACTTTTGAAAAGGCAGGAGTTGTATTTTCAGGAAAGGCTCCAACTGTTAACATAATGCAAATTCTTGAACTGCCAAAACACAAGTTCTTTATGGCAAGTCAATTTCATCCTGAATTCACTTCAAGGCCGTTAACCCCGGACCCAATGTTTTTGGAGTTTGTTAAGGCCTGCGAAAAAAAAGGCTAAGCTATTTAAACACGAAAAGCCAGATATTTGTTATGACAAGGAGTCGTGGAATAAGACAAAGGCCCAAACATGCAAAGATAGTGCAAGAGCGCGTGAGATTAATCAATGCTGCTTTTAAACAGCCTGAAAACCTCCAAGGGCCCGGAAGGCTTGAGGCCAGAACTGCAGGAGTAACAACCCTTAGTGCTGGAGAGGTGAGGTCAACTTTACTAAAGCATCCAGAACTGCGTGTGTCTTTTAACAAACAGCAAAATAGATGGATAATGATACAAATAGATGAAGCCAGAAAAGCAGGATATATTACAATAAGAGGAATTTCAGAAATAACCGGTCTTACTCAAAATAAAATTAGTAGAGTTATAAAAGCAAGTACACGTGGAGCTACTAATCCAGCAGGCCTCGGATCAGCCACCAAAAGGCGTAATATTGGCAAAAGAAGGGGACACAAAACAAAAATAGCTAGGAGCGTGACCAATCTTGTGTCAGCTGCAGATAAAAAGCCTGCAAGCTTAAGTGCACTGGCAGGCATGGCAGACATGTCCAAGTCAGGATTAGATAAATTGAGGAAAACCCAGCCAATAGTAGACGCGATTGCATTAGAAATTTTGGCCAGGGGAAGAAAGCTTACACGAACGGAAAGAAAGCGACTTGCAGAGGGCAAGAAAGAACTGGAAATATACTTGAGCCAGAGAATATCACAGGAAGAAACTCAACTTATTTAAACACAAAAACAGCTGGCAGGCAAGAGGGATTACTTTATTTTTTTCGCTTCTTTAATAAGCATTACTGGAATGCCTTCTTCAACCCTAAAAGCAAGCTTGCAGTTTTTACACTCAAGCTTTTGCTCTACTTTTTTGTACTGCAAATTGCCCTTACACTTTGGACAAGCAAGTATTTCAAGAAGTTCTTTTGGGATTTCCTTTGCCATAAACATATTTACAGCCAAACTCTTAAACAACTTTTTCCACAACAGTTATTGGTTCAAAAGAGGTAACCCACACAGGGAATAATGTCCGTACTCGGTGAAGAAAGGGCTTGAAAAGAGCTAAAAGACCACTTACTTTTGACTTTTTTACAACAACTTATTGATTTATGCTGCTAAATGGCCCTATTTTACCCATTTTCAATACTGTTTAAGCAGTTAAAAAAAGTTACTTTGATTTTGGAACTGGTGCTTTCTTGGATTTTATAACAGGACTTACTTTACCGGTCTGCTTCTTGGCTGCAAGCTTTGCCTCTTCCACATCAAGCTTTCTCATGCTATTTCTAACATCTCTTATCTGTGTGTCAAGTTCTGCGTCTCGCTTGTCAAAATCATCTCGAGAAATGCTTCTTTCAACAAGATAATTCTTCTGATTTTTCTTTTTCAGTGCGTAAAGTCTTTTGTTTTCAGCAAACAGGGTTTTCTTGTCTAAGTGGGTCTTTGTTTTTGTGAAAATTAAAAAGGCAGAACCAACTCCAACAATTAAAATTACTCCAATAATCAAAATGTTTGCCTTTATCAAATAAAATAGGTAATCACGTGGTTCAAAACCAATAATCTGGTTTGTTGAATTACCATAAACATCCGATACCTCAAAGTGCACGCTAAGAATTTGGTTCTCAAATAACATTAGTGGAACGCTTACTGTAAAGAGCCCGTCATTGATTGATTTCATTGGGAAACTACCATAATCTTTCACTTGAGAAAGACCAACTAAAATATTCCCATCCGTCATTGTTGAGCCATCATAATACAATACCTTTACTTTAATTTCCATGGGCTTATCAAAATAAAATTCCTTGTTAACCGGGTCTACTAAAACAATCTCCAGTGGGCTTTTCTCAACATACAATGCAATCTTGCCTTCCCCTCCAATTGTTTCGCCAATCTTTCGATGAGAAGCAACTACTGTAAGATTCCATGGCCCAGAAATACCGTTTTCAGGGATTCGATAAGTTTCCGAATAAATTCCATCTTCCTTGTGTAACAAATTTATTTTTTCTCCGTCTGCACCCCAGAAATATACGTTTGCCTCACTTAGAGGTGAACCAGCGTCACTTACCTTTACTGAAACCCCAATTGTTTCTGTTCTTCTAAATGTAGTTGGTGCAGGACTCAAAAATACCAACGATAGAAAAGACGACTCCCTTGTTTCCAAAACAGTCACAAGCTCTTCTTTAGTATTCAAACCATCTCTTGCAACTATTTTCCACTCACCCTTAGGGTCAGTAAAGCTGGTTTCATATTCTAAATAAAACTCATTGCCTTCTACTGGAACCTTTTTGGAAAAAACTATTCTTTCTTCATTATAAGCTGTTACTTCAACTTCAACATTGGCATTTCCTTTTATTACAATCTTGTCCCCTTTTTCAAAACTATCTCCTTTCACTTCCAAAGTAAGAAAGTTTGGAACGGGCTGATCTTTTTCCGGGGCAGCGTACACATTAGTAAATGTTGACAAAACAAGACAAAAAATAAATACAACTGCCAGCAATCTCACTTTCATTTTTTATCCCTCACACTAAGAACTGCATCTATTTCATCAAGCTCTTGTTGGTACCTGTCCAAAAGCCCGCGGTATTGCACAGTCTTTAATTTACCCTTACCATAATACTCTTTCTTCAAATCCTTCATAATCTTTTTAAGCTCGTCACGCCTTGCCTCTAAGCCACGGCCCTTTGCAAATTTTTTAAAGTAAAGTACACCTGCTGCAAGAGAAACAATTAACATTGTGCCAACAAGAAACGTTAGCAAGCTGTCACGCAAAACCAAGTGCACTAAATCAAATTCCGTCTTTATCGCCAACTCCGATTCAAAGATCCCGGCATTGCCATGGGGGTCAGAAACACTGAGTAAGATTGCTATCTTTTCAGGGTTTTCACCATTAACCAAGTAAGATGCTGTGTAATCTCCTTTCACAAACTCATTTACTTCAACTATATCCCCATCAACCTTAAGGTCAAAAATTGCTTTTGATACAAGGGAAGTATCCGGATAACGCGCAAGGAATTCAAACTCAACTAAGTCGCCTAATGAAACAAGTCTTTTTTCCGGTTTAAACATTTCAACCCTGATCTCAGTTTTGTCCACAATAATTACCAAAACGTCTGCGCCTGAAAGAAGGTTGCCCTCTTCTTCAGTTGAAGCGGCAACGGAAACCACTTGTTCCCCCACTGGGAAATCAAATGGGATTTTGTACGAATAAGTGTATTTTCCATAAGAGATTTCTTTCAGTTTAACCGGAAGCTGCCCTGGCACACTCAACACTACGTCAGCACCAGTAACCAAAACCCCGTTAGAGCCCTTCACACTTACAAGAAACTGGGCAAAGTCCCCTCTGTTAAAAATCTTTGAAGTCGGCTCTTCAAAATCAATAGAATAGTATGATACAATAATCTCCTCAAAGACTTCAACTTCCCTAAAAACACGTCCCTCATTTCCAGCCGAGTCAACTATGTTTAGATTAAGATCCCAAATACCTGGCGGGTCTATTAGGCTAGTCCTATAAGAAAAAGAGTAAAGTCCGTTGTCTCCAGACTGCACAGCAGAATCAATCAAAACCTGTCCTTTGTAAGCAAGTATTACATTTAAATCGCCACTAAATGGCTCGCCGTTCTTTTCAATCTTGCCTTCTCCAAAAACCTGGTCTCCCAACGAAAACCTTTCCTGCCTTAAATTTAGAGTCACATCAAGCTCTGCTTTAATTGTTGGCTTAATTTTAATAGACTTTTTTGTGTTGCCCTTTTCAGCTATTAAATTAACAGATTTTTGCCCTCCAAATGCATCAGATGGAACAACAATGTTTACTGCGTAAATGCCGTCATTTTTTCCATCATCATTGTTCTTGCCGTCGTCAAAAAATTGCGTAACACCAAAAAAACCTGTGGCATAAACAGATGCAAATGGAATTGGCCCTTCGTCTGAATTGACCAGTACCTTAATAGAAATAATGTCTCCGCGCATATAAGTTTTATTACTATCAAATTCCAGTATCTCAATTGAAATCGCATCCGGTGCACAATCTGATGGGCAATTTGAAAAGCTTTCTCCGCCATCACACGTTGTATTACCACAAAAATTTGGCTTCCATCTCGTTCCACACCTTCCATTGTCTTTTACATAATACTCTTTACCATATTGGTTTGGGACATCCCCGTTACAACAGTCTGCAGGGCAACTGTCTCGGGTTTCCCCGGTTTCACAATTAAGGTTACCGCATTCAATAGCGGCAAAGGCTACTGAAAATAAAAATAAAAATAAAAGAACTACAACAAGCTTTTTCATGGAAACCCATCCACTGGGGACTTTGGTAATCCAGAATGCGAACCGTGCTGCTTACTGCCAGAAGATTTTACAAGTCCTTGAGAAAGGGCCTCTGACATTATTCCTTTTTTAGCCTTAATCGTTATTCCTTTTTTGGTTATGGCATATGGTACAAGTTTTTTCACGTGGTCACTGCATCTTAGTTTCAGCACCTCAAGAGCCCTCTCTCTTTTCTTTCCCTCTCTTAAATTATAAAGTACAATTACCCCATCTGA
Source organism: archaeon (assembly GCA_030745815.1). Lineage (GTDB taxonomy): Archaea > Iainarchaeota > Iainarchaeia > Iainarchaeales > JAFCCZ01. The sequence goes on along the minus strand of JASLNX010000202.1, from coordinate 710 downwards.
CAAAAATTCCTCAATCCCGCTTCTACTATAAACCCCTGGATCCATTTCTGTTTCACTTATCACAAAGTTTACAGAATTAAACTCGTCAAGCTTTTCAAAAAGATTTCTGATATAATACCTGTAGTTCTCAACGTTTCCCATAAAGGCAATGCTTAGAGCTGAAAGAGAATCAACCACCACTCGGTCTGGAACAAACGGAATGTCCATCTGTTCAACGTCAACCATTAGGTCACCGCTCTTCTCCATCACAGATGCTTCAACACTTCTTGCAATCTTAAATGGGTCAAGCATTAAGAGGGCCAGATTTCCCTGCTTTTCATACTTGGCAAGGTCCCACCCATAATTTGCCTTCATGTGCCTTCTAAGTTTTTCAACCGGTTCCTCAAAAGAAAGATAAACTCCTTTCTCTCCTTTTTGAACTCCGTGGTAAAGGGATTGCATTGTAAAAGTACTCTTACCAGTTCCACAACCGCCAGCAACAAGCAAGGTGTTTCCCCTTTCAACTCCGCCTTTTTCAACAAGCGCATCAAATTTGGAAACTCTAACAGGCAAAAACTCCTTTGTTTTTAGAGATTCTGCAAGTAAATCAGAAGCGGTTGGGGCCGGTTTAGAACTTACTGGCTCTTGTTTTTTTACCGGCAAAGGCTGTTCTTTCTTTTCTTTTTTCTTTACAGCTGGTTTCAGCTTTTTTTTAATTAGGCCAGGTATCT
>JASLNX010000201.1 GCA_030745815.1 archaeon | reverse complement strand
GCTTTAAAGCAGAGTGGAACGTTTCTGAAAACCAACTTGTGGACAGGGCGTTTAGCAAGCTAAAGACCGCAAAAGCTGATTTAATTGTTGCAAATGATGTGGGCAAAAAAGGAATTGGCATAGGCTTTGACAAAAACGAGGTTTACGTTGTAGATACAAAAAAGCAAGTTTCTCATTTTGGACCAGCTAACAAGAGAGAAATTGCAAACAAAATTTTGGACATGCTAAAATGAAGCAGTTTGATTTTTCTAATTTGAAAAAGGGCAAGAAGATTGTAATCCTAACTGCATACGATTGCCAGGTTGCAAATATTCTTGAAAAGGCAGGGATTGATTTTATTCTTGTTGGTGACAGCCTTGGGATGGTTGTTCTAGGACATAAAGACACAAAGAATGTTTCAATGCAGGAAATGCTGCATCACACAAAAGCCGTTGCAGCAGGCGCTAAAAACACGCCAATTATTGGTGACCTGCCAGCTAATTCATATAATACAATAGAAGACGCAGTTCATAACGCAAAACTGTTTTTAGATGCTGGTGCAAGTGCAGTTAAGCTTGAAGGGAACAATTCTGAAATAATTCGTTCATTAGTTTCTGCAAAAATTCCTGTTGTAGGCCACCTTGGGTTGCTGCCACAAACTGCTGAAAAGTATTCTGTTCAAGGAACAGGAGATACTGCAAAAGCCATTTTGCAAGATTCTTTAGAGCTTGATTCGTTAGGAGTTATTGCGATTGTTTTAGAATGTATTCCGGATTCTCTTGCAAAAAAAATCACTGAATCGGTTTCCTGCCCGACAATTGGAATTGGCGCAGGAGCACATTGCGACGGCCAAGTGCTTGTAATAAATGATTTGATTGGATTAAATCCTGACTTTAATCCAAAATTTGTGAAAAAGTATGCAGACATTGCAGGCGAAATCAAAAAAGCGGCAAAACTTTTCAAGGAAGATGTTTTGAACAATCGTTTCCCGGATGAAAAGCACTCTTTTCAATAGTTGGATGGTGAGCAAATGAAAATTATAAAAACAGTTTTGGAAATGCAAAGCTTTTCAGAAGAAAAGAGATGCGCAGGCAAAAAAATTGGTTTTGTTCCCACAATGGGTTTCTTGCACAAGGGGCATTTAAGTCTTGTAAAAAAGGCAAGAGAAGAGTGTGACATAGTTATTGTCAGTATTTTTGTAAACCCAACCCAGTTCTCTCCATCAGAGGATTTTGACAACTACCCTAAAGATTTTGAGACAGACAGGAAACTGTGTGAAGCAGAAAAAGTAGACGCCATTTTCTTTCCAAGCGAGTCTGAAATGTATAACAGTCCGCAAACTTTTGTAGAGGTCAACGAACTGGGGCGGGTTCTTTGCGGGAAAAGCAGACCTTCACATTTTCGCGGGGTAACAACAGTTGTTGCAAAGCTCTTAAATATTACAAAACCGCATAAGGCATACTTTGGGCAAAAGGACTTTCAGCAATTTGTGATAGTCACAAAAATGGTTAAAGATCTTAATTTTGATTTGAAAATTGTTGGATGCCCAATTGTAAGAGAAGAAGATGGACTAGCAATGAGCAGTAGAAACAAGTACCTATCCCCTGATGAGAGAAAGCAGGCACCTGCACTAAACAGTTCTCTGCAAACTGCACAGGAAACGTTTTCAAGCGGGGAAACAGATGCTGCAAAGGTTAAGGGTGCGGTAACAAAAGCTATTGTAGATGCCGGAGCTAAACCGGATTACGTTGAGATAGTTGACGCCAGTTCCCTTAAACCAGTTAAGCAAATTGAAAAAGGAAACCTCCTTGCAATTGCCGCGTTTTTTGGAAAGGCCAGATTAATTGACAACAGGGTGTTTGAGTGATTCTTGGAATTGATTTTGGGATTTCAACAACAGACGTTGTTTTGCTTGACAATTGCAGGTCGCGCAAATCTTTTTCCCTTGAATCAAAATCCTTGTCTGCTCTTAAGAAGGCCATTGCAAAAAACAAAATTGATTTGGACAAGGTTGATCGGATTGCAGTAACCGGCGCAAAGCCTTCGCAGAAAATTCTTTTCAAAAAGCCAATTTCAGTTGTGTCTGAAATAAATGCAATTGGCTTTGGAGGGGCCAAGCTATCAAAGTCCAAAAACTGCATTGTGGTTTCACTTGGAACAGGAACTTGTGTTGTTTCATTTAAGGGCGGCAGGGCAAAGCATGTTGGTGGCACAGGAGTTGGCGGTGGAACAGTTCTTGGATTGTCAAAAAGGCTTGTTGGAATTTCAGATGTTGAAAAGCTTTCCAAGCTTGCTTCAAAGGGGTCGCTAAAAAAAACCAATTTGACTGTTGGAGAGGCAATAGGAGGAAGTGTTGGAATTGTCCCAGCAAGTGCTACTGCTTCAAATTTTGCAAAGCTAACTGCTGTTGGAAAGGCAGATGCGGCGTTGGCTGTTCAAAATATGGTTGGAGAGGTTGTTGCTATTGTTGCTGTTCTTGCAACAAAGGGTTCAGGGCAAAAAAAGATGGTTTTTGTTGGAAAAACAGCTACTTTTTCAGTTGTAAGAAAGGCAATTAGGCAAGTGCTTTCATATTATGGCTTTTCACCGGTTTTTCCAAAGGGGTTGGGCCAGGCCACGGCACTTGGTGCAGCGGTTTTTCAGGCAAATTGTTTTAAATAACATCGGGCTTAATTTTTTAGTGGTTGGGAAAAATGGCTATTGAATTGAAGAATGTTGAAGGGATGAGTAAGGCGGTTTACGCCATTGCAAGCTTTATTTCAGAGGGCAATTTCAGATTTTCAGATGATGGCATTAGTTTTAAAGCAACTGATCCAAGCCAAATTGTACTGGTCAACTTTTCAATGGCAAAAAAGGTTTTTGAAAAATATTCAGTTGAACCAAATTTTGTTGGGGTTGACATTGTTGAACTTAGCAAGATTCTTTCACGTGCTCTTCCTGCTGACAAGCTAACACTTGACTTAACGGATTCTGAAATGAAGATAAATTTAGCTGGGGCAATTAGCAGAAGCTTTTCATTGCCATTAATTGATGTGAACGATGAGGATGTAAGCATTCCAAAAACAACTTTTGACGCAAGCGTTGAAATAAATGCAAGAATTCTTAAGGAAGCTTTAAAGGACGCTTCACTTTTTGGAAGCAGTGTTGTGCTGCGGGTTAAGGATAATCAGCTTTTTATTGAAGCAAGAGGCAGCACGGGAACGCTAAAAACCGTTGCAAGCCAGACAAAGCAAATTGTTGTAAACAGCAAAACCGAAGTTGTAAGCAAGTACAGTTTGAATTTTTTGCAAAATATTGTGCGAGAAGCAGATCCCGACAAAAAGATTACTCTTGAATTAAAGAGCGATACCCCAATGAGGATAAGCTACAAAATTGGGGTCTCTCCAATAGAGTTCCATTTAGCCCACATGATTCTTTAAAGCGCTTTTTGCAATCCCTTTTTTATTCCTTTTAACCCAGTGGTTTTATTATGGCGGGCACACAGCAGCTTCAGTTTGCGCAAAAGTTCCCTTTCTCGCAGACTGCTAAGAAAATATTGCGCGAGATTAATCCAAGCATTGAGCATATTCCAGAGGAAACAATCAAACGCGCAGAGGCCATGATTTCACATGCTTCAAAGAACAAGCCCTACAATATAAGTATAAAACCCGCTGAGATGCTTGAGCAGGAAATTGCTGCCTTTCCTGTGGCCAAGATTCTTGTTTCACTAATGAAAGATAACTTTCTCCTAAAAAGCTTTGCTTCAACAATTGCAAAGTCAACTTTTATTTACCTTGAAAAATCTCCTGACCGAAAACAGCTGTCTCTTGACCTTGCTGAAGAGCTTGGCTTGGAGGTTTCTGTTGTTAGTGAAAAGGGATCTTTTGTTGAAATGCCTTTGGTACAATTTCTTGGAATAAGGTTTAACGACCCGGCACTCAAGCTTGTTAACCAAAAGCTTTCAGACGGAAAGGTGAAGCTTAACATTAATACTTTCTGCAGGTTTGTATCAGAAAAGGTTTTTGCAATCGTTTATGAAAGTTTACCGGTTAAGACAACAAGCTTACCTAACTTTTACAAGACCACTGCAAGGCAGATATCACAAAAGATTAAGGGCGCACAAGTAAGAGACTTTAATTTCAAGGTTGAAGGAAGCCTTAACCCAAACGCTTTTCCGCCCTGTTTTGCATCGCTTTATCAAAAACAGCTTGCCGGAGAAGGATTACCGCACATGGCAAGATTTTTACTTGCATCTTTTCTAAACGCAGTTGGTATGCCCCAAAGACAAATTCTTGAAATCTTTAAGAAGTCACCCAACTACGATGAAAAAATTGCAAGTTATCAGATCAAAAGAATTACTGAACAAAATTATGCTCCTGCAAGTTGTGCAAAAATCAAAACCTATGGTCTTTGTACTGACATTGAGTGTAGAGTAAAGCACCCTATGACTTATTATCGCCGGGCTCTTAGAAAATTGCGTCAGCAAAATAAAAAACCAACAAAGAAAGGATAATATACTACTATGTGAAATAAATTAATGAGGTGGTTTTATTGATTGGCGAAGCGGCCCACGCGTTAAATGCAATGCTTTTCCTAATTGTTTCCGCAGTAGTGCTGGTTGTTCTTGGACTGGTTTTTTTCCTAATAAACCTTTGGATAATTGCATACTCGGCAGAACTTTTAGTCAACGCAAAGATTTTTTCAGCAATGCCTGCATCAGAATACGTTGTCTTGAGCGCATCCATTCTTAGTGCGGCATCAATGATTGGGTCAAAGCATGTGAAGAAGTGAGTTAAGAGATTTCCTAACTCCAAATTTTCTTCTTTTAATTTTTTTTACCGAACGTTCCCTATTTATTTTTTGGAAAAGTATTTTTTCCCGCTCTGTGGAACATTTAAATACTACTTTTAATTAAATAATTTCAATATAAAATTATCTTCTAAAAAAAGTTGGAGGTTGCATCTAAGATGGCAGCAAAAAAGAAAACAAAGAAACGCAAACCAGCGAAGAAAAAACCTGCAAAGAAAACTGTTAGGAAGAAGAAGCCAGTGAAGCGTAAGAAGGCTAAGAAGAAAACAGTGAAGCGTAAGCCTAAGCGTAAGGCCAAGAAGAAGACTGTGAAGCGTAAGCCTAAGCGTAAGCCTAAGAAGAAGACTGTTAGGAAGAAGAAGCCAGTGAAGCGTAAGAAGGCTAAGAAGAAAACAGTGAAGCGTAAGCCTAAGAGAAAGGCTAAGCGTAAGCCTGCTAAGCGTAAGAAGGCTAAAAAGAAAACTACTAGAAAGAAAAAGAAGAGATAATGTTCAGGTTGTTGTAATTCAGTATTTTTGTACTCTTCTTTTTCTTCTTTTTTCTTTTTTTATTTTTATTTTCTGAATTGCATTATTAAACTGTTTCTCCCCCTCTCTATTTTATGGGAGCAGGGGAGTTTCTAACTGGCCACTTTAAGAGCTTTTATTCAAAGCATACAGCGTCTGTTCCTGCTGTTGGCAGTCGTGAATTTGGCATTGGAGAATTTGGCAAGAAGATTTCCAGGCGGCATATTTCGTTTGCTTCTGATTCGGAACTTAATTCTTTTTTGCATGAACGCTCCCCGCTGTTTATTTCTTACAGTACCGCTTACTATGAGCGGCCGGCGTCTTCTCCAATGTCAAGTAAGGGGTTTTTGGGCGCTGACATTGTTTACGAGTTTGATGCTGATGATGTAAAGACCGAGTGCAAGCAAGAGCACGATTCTTGGAGTTGCCCAAAGTGTGGGGCTGAGGGTAAAGGGGCAATTGATGCTTGCCCAACTTGTGGGGCACATGTTAAAAAGGATGAGTGGTACTGCCCTAGCTGTTTGGAGGAAACAAAGAAGCAAACTTTTCGTTTGATTAATTTTCTTGAAAACGATTTTTCGCTTGGCGGTGAAATTTCAGTAAATTTTTCGGGCAATGCAGGTTACCACATTCACTTGCGAGGAGACGCGGTTCGTTCGCTTAACAAAGAAGCAAGAATTGAGCTGCTTGATTATCTTACTGCAAAGGATATGGATTTTTCAAAGCTCGGGTTTGCTGAGAGTGGAAAGAGTGGAAAAATGTTCCTTTGTCCTTTTGAAGCGGAAACAAGCGGCTGGGGCAAAAGGCTTCTTAGTTCGCTTATTAAACTTCTAGAAGAAGGGGACGTTGAAAAGATTGCTGCTTTTGGTGCAATTACAAACAAGAAGGCAAAGGACTTAATTGAAAATAAAAAGCTTGTTTTGAAAACAATTAGGGAAAAAGGAATTCTTTTCTCAATTGCTGGAAGAAAGAACACGCAGTTTTGGGAATCTGTTCTTAGTCATTTGGTTAATGAGAGCGCGCTTGATGTTGATAGGCAAACGAGTGCTGACATAAACAAAATAATTCGTGTTCCAGAAACCTTGCATGGCGGAACAGGCCTTCTTGCAAAAAACGTTTCGATTGATGCATTAAAAGAGTTTAAGCCTTTGAGAGATTCAGTAGTTTTTTCAGATAGCCGAGTAAAGGTTTTTATTAACAAGTCGCCTAAATTTTACTTAAAGGGTAACGAATTTGGCCCTTTTGAGAATGAAGAGGTTGAGTTGCCTCTTTATGCGGCGATTTATCTTGTTGCAAGGCGCAGTGCCGATTTAGCGGGGGTTTAAATGGAGCTAAGTTATGATGAGTTGAGGCGGATTTACAGGCTTGAGAAGAATACTTCAAGGCTTGTTGACGTTGATGAGGACTTTTACGAGTCTCTTGGAAGCTTTATTCAGCAGGAAAAAAAAGAGTATCTTGTAGGGCTTAAGAATTTTTCCTCTGCAAAGACAAGAAATTTCACTAATCTTAAAAAAATTGTTGACGAAATTTTTTCGTTAAGGGAAAAAAAGCTTGTTAGTAGGGCCCTTATTGCATCAAGAAACGGGGAAGAAAACAACGTAAACCTTGCAACTGAAGAGAAAAAGACTTTTAAAGAATTGCTGGCAGTATTGAATAAGCATAGAGACTTTTTAAGGCAGGCTTTTGAGCCAGATAAGAAAAAGGCGGCTGAGAAGGCAATTGTTTCCTTGAAGGTTTTAAAAGAGGTTCCGGCATTTGTTGGGCCTGATATGAAGGAATACGGCCCTTTTTCGGTTGACGAAGCGGCTTCTTTGCCATCAAAGGTTGCAGAGTTGCTTGTTGCGAGAAAGCTTGCCGAAGAGCAGAAATGAGGTGTAATTATGGCAAAGGAGAATATTGAAATTCCAAAACCAAAAACGGCTTTTTTGAAAGTCAAGTGTTCAGGCTGTGGAAACGAGCAGATAATTTTCAACAGCGCAAATAGGGATGTTAAGTGCCTTGCGTGCAACAACATTCTTGCAGAGAGCACTGGCGGAAAGGTAAAGCTTAAGGCAAAGGTTGTTAAGAAACTGGAATAATTTAATTGAAATGATTTAACTGGAATGGTTTAAGTGGACGAGGAACAGGAGTTTCCAAAGGTAGGAGAAACGGTCGTTGTAAAGGTCTCAAACGTTCTAGGCTACGGTGCCTTTGCTGAACTTGTAGATTATGATAATATTAAGGGCTTTATTCACATAAGTCAAGTTGCCTCTGGTTGGATTAAGAATATTAGGAATTTTGTAAAAGAGGGCCAGCTTCGTGCTGCAAAGGTGCAAAGTGTTGACAGGCAAAAGAATCAGATTGATTTGAGCCTTGCAAAGGTTTCGCCCCCTGCCCAGAAGGCAAAGATTAACGAGTACAAGCAGCTCAAAAGGGAGAAAATGTTAATTGAAACTCTTGCAGAGAGAAAGAAGAGTTCGTTTGACGATGCCTGGGATGAGGTTGCCGAGCCACTAATTAAGAAGCATGGTTCGCTTGTTGAAGCATTTCAAAAAATTTCGTTGGAGGGAAAGCAAGCTGCGGAAGGGGTTTCTGAAAGTTGGCTTCCAACAGTTCTTGAAATGGTTGAAAAGAGCATTATTGTTCCAAGCAAGACTGTGAAAGGAGTCTTTACTATTAGCGTGCCTGGCTCTGAGGGCGTTGAGGTAATAAAGAAGGCTCTTTCAAAGGGCTCTTCAAAGACAGACAATGCCGAGACCGATATTGTGTACCTTGGGAGTGGAAAGTATTTGCTTAAATCAACAAGTCACGATTTTAAGATTGCGGAGAAAGCAATGGAGTCTGCTTCCTCTAGTGTAATAAAACTTATTGAATCAAATGGCGGAAAAGCCAGTTTTGAGAGGGAGGGATAATATGGCTA
>JASLNX010000200.1 GCA_030745815.1 archaeon | reverse complement strand
ACAAAAACTGGTTCTACGTTGTTCCAAGAGACAAAATAAAAAAAGTTCACGACGGAAGAGCTGGATTGCAGGAACTGCTAAAGGTCCCAGAAAAGGATTTGGATGAGTATCTTTCACTGGTAAGAGGGCTTGTTTTGTTTCTCATCAAGAGTGGGATAAAGGAAAGCGATTTGGGGTTAACCCACTCAACTCTTCTTGGGAATTACACTTATGGGAAGTCTGACATTGACCTCTTGGTTTACGGCAAGGAAAACGGCTGGAAGGTTCTTAATTTTTTAAAAACTGCAAAGCACGAAAAACTCAAGTGGAAAACAGATGCTGAGTGGGCCGAGTATTACAACGACCACAAAACATCTGAGTCCTCGCACTTTACTGAAGAAGAGTATGTAAAGCACATGGGGCGGAAAAGATACGAGGGCCTTTTTGGAGGCACGGTTTTTACTCTTTTCACAGTAGAGGAACCAGAAGAGACCTGGTTTAAGTGGGGGGAAGCAGAATACCAACCAATTGGACTTGCAACGGTTGAAGGCAAGGTAACTGACCACTTCAACAGCCATGTAAGGCCTGGCTTTTACGAAATTGATAATGCAAAATTTGTTGAAGGGGAAAGCGGAGTTCCAAAAGTTGATAAGGGAGTTCCTGTAAAGAGAATTGTTACCTACTCAATTCCGTTTGTTCAACAGGCGTTAAAGGGCGAAAAGATTAAGGCCTGCGGTCTACTTGAACTGGTTAAACCAAAGCAGGGCAAAGAGTATTATCGCGTTGTAGTTGGATATTTTGACGCTTACCTTAACGAAAGAAGGGAAAAGGAATTTGTAAAGGCGGAGATTTGAATGCATTTCTACGAGTCATCGGTAATAACTACAAAGGACGGGCTTCACTGCCAGGTTTATGGAAACGAGCACCCTGAACAAGGAGTTCTAATAAAGCCAAAGTATATTCCAACCGACAGAATAGAGTGCGAGGCACTGCAGTGCAGGTTTATTTCAGGCCAGAAAATGAACAGGCTTAATTTGTGGGCGGAAAAAGACAAGCTAGAGCAGTACGTTGAAAACTTCAAGAACGCATATCCTCAGTATATTTACAAGAGTGAAATGCACGAAGAGGACAGACTTTTTTTCATGGTTCCGCACGACAAGATTGAGCGAACTTACTTTCCAAGAACAGGCCTTGCTGAACTAATGTCAATGCCTGAAAAAGACCTTGACAAGCACCTTGCAACTGTTTACAAGTTTGTTAACTTCCTGCTTGAAAGCGGGCTTAGGTTAAAGGACTTTGGAGTTACTTACTCCACTTTAATGGGTCACTATGTTTACAACATGTCCGACATAAATATTGTTGTTTACGGAAAAGAAAACTTTTGGAAGCTAATGAAGTATTTGGAGACTGCAGAGCACTCTTCTTTAAAGTGGAAAAGTGAAAAGGATTGGCTGGAGTTTTACAAAAAGAGAAACAGGTCAAATATTTTTGAAAAGGACACATTTCTTAGTCGCATGATTAACAGGAAAAAGTCAGAGGGATACTTTGACAACCTTCTGTTTGTTATTTTTGCAGCTGAAAGAGAAGACGAGACCTGGTTTAAGTGGGGTCAGGAGAAATACACTTCGCTTGGCCTAGCAACAGTTGAAGGAACTGTTTCAGACAACCACAGTTCAATTGTAAGGCCTGGCTGTTACGACATAGTTAATTCAAAGCTTATTGACTCAAACGAAGACTGTGATGTTAAGAAGGTTGTGTTTTATTCAAGGGACTACACTTTGTTAGCTTATCCTGATGAAAAAATCAAAGCTTGTGGGATTTTGGAAAAAGTTGAGCCAAAGCAAGGCGAACCATATCATAGACTTGTAACTGGCTACTTTGATTCTTATTTAGATGA
>JASLNX010000199.1 GCA_030745815.1 archaeon | reverse complement strand
TTGAAATGTTGTAAAAAATTACGTCATCACTTAACGTTTGAAGAAAAGCGTTTAGGTCTAACGCAGTTTCTTCTGAAATGTTCCCATCAGCTGCAAGGGAAAGTTTTGCGTCAAGGAATGGTTCTGTAAGATTTAAGTCTGCAACCTGTGCAAGGGACAAAATACCCTGGCGAACTGCCTCAAGGCCTGGAAGAGCGGAGTAATCGGTTTTGATGTCAACAAGTAGTATTGTGTCAAGCGAAGAAACATCTGCTTCAAGGGCAAGCTCTCCAAAGCTTGGTGCGCCGGAAATTGTTTCTGACTCAAACGCTATAACCTCAACTGCATCAATTCCAATAAATGTTGCAGAAATGCTGACCAAAATCTGGTCCTCTCGAATTGTTTCAAACGAAACCATTACCTCTGTTTCATTTCTTTTAAGAGACTGAAGCTTTGAAACATTCAAATCAATGTTTGTGAACTCAATTTCCTCTGGAACGGAAACAAGAGCTGACGCAAAACCGTCAACCCCTTCAAGCGATTCAATCTGCTGAACCTGCGAAAAAATCTCTTTAGCGTCTGCATCCTTTGAAAGCTGTACATCGGCAACGTAAATAAGGCCGGCGCCTATTTCAGTCTCGTCTGACTGGGTGTAAAAGCTTGTAACGCGTTTTACTCCAGGAATTGCATAAATGCTTGAATCAATTGTTGCAATGTTTGTTTCATCTGTTGCCGCACCAATTCTTATCTTTGGAAGAAGAAGAACAACTGTTGCCTCAATATTTTCTGCCTGCATTGAAATTTGCGTTGGGTTAATGTTTGGAAGCTCGTCAGTTGGCCCAGTGTCAACTGGAGGAGGAGTGTACAAAAAGCCTGAAGCAATAATACTGACTACAAAGAAAACGGAAATAAACAGTGCGCCAAACCTTACCATGTTCATTGAAACCACTCAAAATTGCGTTGAATAATTGTTTTAAGGATTAGTAGTAAGTAAGGTTTTAAACTAATTGTTCACTTGGACCCAGGGGATGGCGGGCCCTGTTTTTGGCCAATTTGAAGGAAATGGCTTGGTTTAAATAACTTTGCCTGCAAAAAATAATTAATCAGGAATTCTTATTTTTTGAATTTTTTTGGTGATTTTTTTATGAAAGAAGGAAGCATTGTTGCAGTAAATTACACTGGAAAGATAATTGCAAGCGGCGAAGTCTTTGACACAACTGTTGAAAAGAAAGCTGTTGATGCAGGAGTCTTTAGCCCAAAGGCACAGTATGTTCCAGTAATTGCAATAATTGGCGAAGGCGAACTCTTAAAGGGCCTTGATAATACTTTAAAGGAAATAAAGGTTGGTGAAGAGAAGATTGTGAAGCTTTTGCCAGCAGACGCTTACGGGGAAAGAAACCCAAAA
>JASLNX010000198.1 GCA_030745815.1 archaeon | reverse complement strand
ACAGAAAGGGCGCGAGAGCTTGAGGACGAAAACTTTGGAGTGTTTGGCGTAACCCACAAATTTGACAACAGTTTTAATCCTGCAAACAGTTTCAAAGACTGTTATGCGGTTTTTATGACCGGTGTTTTTATGCCGGGTAGCGATGCAAATGAGGACAGTTTTAATTTTGGTTTGTGTTGTGATCGAAGAGGGGACAAAAAATTGCTGCTTGAGGAAAACGTAACTAATCCAAACCAAATAGCTGAAAGTTGGGGAAGCAAAAAGCACTGGGATCTTTTTAGAAACTTGGGCTTAAAGTCTTGCCCGCGTTGCACTTATCAACCGCACAACCAGATTTTCGAGCACGTAATAAAAGACGATTCAATGACCTACAAATTCATTTGAAGAATTTTACAACTGCTTTCTCTTTTTTCATTGTGTTGATTGGCAAAAAGCAAAACGCCACTTCCTTTTTGCATAATAGTACATCACAAAATGATAGGAGGTACATGTCAATCAATGCGTCTGCCGCGCACTCTTTAGGATTTGGTGCAAGAGCAACCGCAAGTTTGTGAACTGGCCCTGCACCGGGTGGTGGAAGCCATTTCTTTCGAACAATAACTGAAGGCATTGCCTTCTTGAAGGCGTCAATCATAACTTTTGAGTCTGTTGACAAAAACACATCATAATTTCCCTTAAAGCGTTTGCCTTCTTTTAAAATCATTGCCTTGAGATTGGCAACAAATTTATCAGTTTCCATTTTGATGGCTTTCCGTTCCAAAAAGTCTGGGCTGTTTTCGCCGTTTCCGTGTCTTACTTGTACTCCAATTACTGGCCTTTTTGAGAGGAATTTTTTGTGAAAGCTTTCGACCTGTTTCCAGTATTCTGGCTTAAGCCTTAGTTCAGATAGGAATTTTTTATTATCTTCTTTTGAAACCGCCAGGGCCGATTTGCCGGCGTAAGTGTTAATTACAAATGTTCCTGCATTAATGTCTTTCATGCTGTGCAATATCCCGATGGTTTTCTTGTCCCCTGTTGATTTAATATACGAATTCACATTTCTGTTGTTCCAGGAAGGCGGGAAAAAGGGTTGGGGGAAGACAAGGTTTTCTATATGGTCATCGCACACTACGTCAACTCCAAGATTTTTTGGTGTTTCAAAAAACCTGCCGAACAAGTTTTCGCCCCCTCCAAGGTAATTTGAATAGCGCCAGTCTATTGCAAGTTTGCGATTTGTTTTAATTGCGTATTTTAACGCAATTGATGCGCAAGTTAGGCAGTCTCCAAAACCAGCGTTACGCTTTGAAATAACATATCGTCCTAGGCTCTTATCGTCTGCCATCTGTTTTTTACCTTGCGTTCGCTTTCCAGTTTTTCTCAGAACTGCAATTCCTTGTTTGCTTTCAATTTCCTCTAGTTCAAGATCTTTGAATTCTTTTAACCATAATTCAAGCAGTCCACGTTCATTTTCTTTTTTTGTATTGTTAACTAGTACAGCGGCTTTCTTACTCAGTTTTTTGTGCAGAGTTGGCATTGCAGGATACCTAATCATTTCCCGCTTGCCTTGTGGTCCGTTAACTACCAGTAAATTAATTGGCCCGGTTTTTATTTTTGAGCGATCATACCAGTTCCAATACTTTCCACCAAGCTTAATGCGCTTTAGCGGTGCGTAAACAACTTTTGCAAACTTGGTTAGATTATGCTTTGCCAAATCGTCCCGTGTAATCTTTTCACGCTTCTTATCATGCTCCAGAGAAACTATTTTGCCCTTTCCAATTCTTTTGAGTAAGTAAGCCGTGATAAGAGTTGAAAGCCCACTGCCCAGTTCAAGAATAATTTTTGGTTTTTGCCACCCAATTAGTGAGATAAGAGTTTTTGCGAACTCTGGTGAAAAGTCATCGTAATCTTCTAGAGGGGGGAGGGGTTGCCCTGGTCTTGTCACCGAAAAAACCGAGAACAGGTATTCAATATTTTTATAATTTTGCTCCTGTTTTTGAGCTTGCTCAAAGAACCATTCTTCAATCTGTTCCAGTTTATGTTCCTGCGCTTCATATCTTTGCTGGTTCTCCAGTCTAATCTCATGCTGGGACTTTTTCAAACCCTCTGCATTTTTTTGTACTTGTGTTGTGCTTTTTTGTACTTGTGATACGTCTTTTTGCACTTCCTTTATTTCAACGTGCATTTTCTTGAACTCTTTTTGGGATTCCTTTTTGGTCCTGAGGCTTTTCTTGTTCTCTTGTTCTCCAATTTCTTTAAATTTTTCTTTAATCCATTTTAGTTCTTTTTCCCTGGCTGCCTGTTCTTTTCCCTTTGCACTCTGCTCTTTTTTCCAAATTCCTTGCTGTTCTCTTAGAACCCTGTTCATTTTTCTGTTTATGTTCCACTGGATTTTTGTGTAAAGTTCG
>JASLNX010000197.1 GCA_030745815.1 archaeon | reverse complement strand
CGGCAGAAAGGAAAATCTTTCCGACATTGAAGGCAATAAGAATTACACTTTTGTAAAGGGAGACATTTGTAGTAGAGAAGACGTTGCAAAGGCAATGCAGGGCTGTGAAGTGGTTGTAAACTTTGCTGCAGAAACCCATGTTGACAGAAGTATTGAGGAAAGCGAGGCATTCTTGCAGAGCAATTTTGCGGGAGTAAAAGTTCTATTGGACCAGGCAAAAGAGCAGAACGTGACAAAGTTCATTCAAATTTCAACAGACGAAGTTTATGGGCAAGTAGTTGAAGGAAGTTCAACTGAGAGCGACAAACTTGATCCAAGAAACCCTTACAGTGCGGCCAAGGCAGCCGGCGAACTTCTTGCAATGAGTTACTTTACAACATACAATCTTCCAGTTGTTGTAACTAGAAGCAGCAACAATTATGGCCCTTATCAGTTTCCTGAGAAAGTAATTCCACTCTTTATAACCAATCTACTGCAAGGTAAAAAGGTTCCACTCTACGGAGAAGGGAAAAACATTCGCGACTGGCTTTTTGTTGGAGACAACTGCGAGGCAATTGAGGCCATACTGCAAAAGGGAAAGGCCGGAGAAATTTACAATATTGGGGGCAATGAGGAGCTCCAGAACATTGAACTTACGAAAAAGATTTTGGCAGAGCTTGGCAAGGGCGAGGAAATGATTGAGCGCGTGACCGATAGACTTGGGCACGACCTACGCTACAGCCTTGACTGCTCAAAGATTGAAAAGGAACTTGGCTGGAAACCAAAAAAAGACTTCCAGCAGGGCCTGCGAGAAACAGTTGAATGGTACCAGAAGAATGAAAACTGGTGGAAGCCAATGGTGAACAAGTAAAGGAGGCAATAGAATGGTTTTACGAGGAGTAATTTTAGCAGGAGGAACGGGGAGCAGACTGTTTCCGTTGACAAAAGTTTGTAACAAGCACTTGCTGCCTGTCTACAACAAACCAATGATATACTATCCAATTGAAATGCTAAAGTCAGCTGGAGTAAAAGACATCTTAATTATTACTGGAACTTACCACGCAGGGGAAATTTTCTCACACCTTGGAAGCGGAAAAGATTTTGGAGTAAATTTTACCTACCGCGTACAAGACATTGCAGGCGGCATTCCTTCAGCAATATCCCTAGCAGAAGATTTTGTGGGAGATGACCCATTTATTTCAATTAACGGAGACAACATTGTTTTTGAAAGCCTGAAACCATTTGCTGAAGCCTTTGAAAAGGGAAAAGAAGAAATGCAAATTCTACTCTACAAAGGAACCAAAGATGAGGCCCAAAAATCAGGGGTTGCGGTTACTGAAGGCAACACAGTAAAAGAAGTAATTGAAAAGCCGGCTGAGCC
>JASLNX010000196.1 GCA_030745815.1 archaeon | reverse complement strand
AGTTTAGTTGAAACAAGTGCAAGTTCTACTGGAGCAAGTACACCGTCCAAATCATCCAAAGCAAGTCTTCCATTAGGAGGATCTGTTGTTGACCAAGCTAAAAAAGTATTGGGAAAGAAAAAACCTGTAGAAGGAGTTATTAAAGAAGCTGGAGCAGGATTAACGGCAGTAGAAGCAACAGCGAAAACAGCTGCGGCAGCTACTAAGGCTGCGACTGCAGCAACTAAAGCAGTAGCCTCAGCTAAATCAACCCTCGCTACTGCTAAAGCTACTGGAACTGCATTAGATATAGGTCTTGCAGAAGCAGGTCTTGCAGAAGCGGTAGCGACTGCCAAAACAGCGACTGCGGCAGCAAAAACAGCGACTGCGGCAGCGAAACATGCAGCCCTTGTAGACAAAGTAGGAGGAGCCAAAGTTAGTTTTTTACCTCAAGGCACAATTTCACATCTTGCAAAAGGATTTGGGTGGGCAATGCTTGCCTACACTGCAATTAATGCGTTAGGACCTGCACTTGGACTTAGTCCAGAAGCAACAAAATCTCTTGCGAGCGCAGCTGGAGGAGGAATGGCTGCAGCCACCATTGCTCAAGCCATTGGAGCAAATGCCGCGACAAGTACGGGGTTGGCGTCTTCTATTGGGGCCTACGCTGGCCCAATAGGATGGATAGTCGGGGGACTTATTTTCGCCTTCTCCTACAAAAAAACAAAACAACAACTAGTAGCATTCTCTTGTTTACCTTGGCAACCACAACAAAAAGGAAATGATTGCACACTTTGTAACAACCGAGACATTCCATGTAGTCAATATCAATGTAAAAGTCTTGGACAAGCTTGTGAATTAGTAAACGCAGGAACGGACGAAGAAAAATGTGATTGGGTCAATAGATTTGATTCAACACCTCCTTTCATGGAACCATTAGAAAGCGCATTGCTAGATAATTATAGATACACTCCTGACGGCGCTGTTTCCCCACCAAATAGGGGGGTAAAAATCTTATACGAAAACTCTCAAGACAATTGCATCCCTGCATTCACTCCACTAAAATTAGGTGTTGAAATAACTAAAGGGGGAGGAGAAGAGGGAAAAGAACCAGAACCAGCCGCATGTAAAATTGACACATTAAGACAAAACACCTTCGAAGAAATGAGATTCTTCTTAAGTGGAGGATTGCTAAAATACAATCACACTTATTCACTAAGTCTTCC
>JASLNX010000195.1 GCA_030745815.1 archaeon | reverse complement strand
AGGAGTAAAAATTAAACTTACTTCAATTAAAAAGAAAAGAAAAGGACTTTTACAAAGAATTCTTTCAATATTTAGAATACCAAAAAGAACAAAGGTAACAAAGGTAAAAAAGTAATAAGGGTAGGGAGGTATCAACTATGGCAAACAGACCATTTGATTTGTTAAACGACGCAATCGGAAAAGAAGTTCTTGTTACACTCAAAGGGAGTATGGAAGTAAGAGGAACCCTCAAAGCATTCGATGTACACATGAATATAGTGCTTGAGAACGCCGAGCAGCTTGAAAACGGCGAAGCAAAAAAGAAACTCGGAAAGCTAATGGTGCGCGGAGATAACGTAATTTTAATTTCGCCCTAAATTCGTTGCCCTTTAAAAAATTTCCACCGTCAACTTATTTTCACAGGGCCCTTGGTCTAGTGGTATGACGCTCGGTTGGCAATCGGGAGATCCCGGGTTCAATTCCCGGAGGGTCCAACAGAACTTTTTCGGAGTGGAAATCTAACGATTTCCTTCCAAAAAGTTCACAAAAGAGTACAAAAAGAATGCGTACGAAAAACACCTAATTCCTAAAACTAAATTCTTTTATACTGCTTAAGCCCTTCTTTATTCCAGTATGGTCGACAAAAAAGAGATACTAGTGGACAGTATCAGAAAGCTTATTGAGCTTAGAGTTCCAAACAATGAAATTGTAATGCACCTGCGTGAAGTAGGCATAAATGAGCCGCAGGCAAAGCAACTTATTGCAGATGCTAAAAAGCCACCTGCCAAAAAGCCAGTTCCAAAGCCAGTAGAACAGGCTCCAGCCCCAAAGCAGATTGCCAAAAAACCATCTATTCAAAGTGTGAAGGCAAAACGGGCAAAGCTTTCAGAAATAAGTGCGGACATTTCCAAGCAAAGGCGTCTTCCAGACAAGCTACCTAAAAAGAAAGAAGAGCCAAAGGAAAGCTTTTTTGCAAGGCTTGTTAAGAGACCAGGCAGGAAAAAAGTTGTCAAGCCTAACGCCAAGCCGATTAAAAAGCCAGCTGCCAAGTCAGTTGTCAAACCAGACGTTAAGCCAGCTATCAAGCCAACCGTTAAGCTAGTCGCTAAGCCGGTTGGAAAGTTGATGATTCACGAAAGACAACGTGAACCCGAACCAGAGTCTGTTGCAAAAAAACCAACCCTGCCTTCAACGCCAGCTCCTGCTCCAAAGCCAATTTTGGAAAGGCAAGTTCAAGCAGTTGACCTTTCAAAGCTTTGGGAGAAAGGAATTCTTTCAGTTGTCGACAAAAACCTTAGTGAAATGAAGGAAATAAGAAAAGACATTGACAAATCGCTTGTAAAAGAAGCAGACAAAATTGCCGAGAAAGAGGTTAAAAAAATGCAGGTTTTGTTTGAGTCACAGCAAAGCCTATTTCTTAGCAAGGTGGACGCAAAACTTGAATCCAAATCCAAAGAAATTGAAGAAATTTTGGACGGCAAAATTGCCGAACTCAAAAAAGAGAGCGCCAGTCTAAAAAATGAGCTGCAGTTGTTTCAGGCAAAAAAAATCCAGCACGACGAATTTATGGAAAAACTCAACTCTGAACTTTCACAACTTGACAAAACCAAAAACACTCTTATAAGCGAAATGAATTCAGAACTCATAAAAGCAAAGAGTGCCAACCAAGAGTTTTTGGACGGTGCGCAAGAAAAGGTGGCCAAGTTGGATGAGCGAGTCAACAAAACTTTAGAAGTTGGCCTTGATGTAATTGATGGGATTAAGGCGGATGCTGAAACAAATCTTAAGAGTCTAGTCGGAGACAAGATCAAAGCCATGTCAACTAATTCAAAAGACCAAACAGGTGAACTAGAGGACACAAAGCGCGCTTTTGAGATACAAATAAGAGAGCACATGCACAAACTCACAACTCTTGAAAAGGACTTAAAGGTAAAAATTGAAAAGCTTGACAGATTGCACGAAAAACTTGAGTCAGACTTTGATCCCAAAACAATAAAACAACAGATGGGCGACTTGGAAATGTTCAAAAGCCAGTTTGTAAAGGTTATTGAAATAAATGTGAAAAAATTCAATACCTCACTTCAAAAAATAAATGAACAGTCAAAATGGCTTGAGTCACAAATTAACAAGCGCATGAAATTAATTGACGCCAAAATGAAAGAGCTTGACGAATTTGAGGAAAACTTTGCAAAAGAAATGGGCCAAGTGGTTGAAAAGGGCTTTAAGAAGAATTCTGCAAAGAAGAAAAAATAACTAATTAGTGGGCCTGAGGAGAATTGAACTCCTGATCTCCCCGATGTCAACGGGACGTCATACCACTAGACCACAGGCCCTTACCAATTATTTGGCAAACGCAATTTTTTTAATTAGGTTGCAAGACATGCACTGCTTTCCATTGCACGGTTCACCGCACTTACTGCACGTTTCAAGCTCCTTTTTTGCTCCCTTTTTGCCAATTTTTGACTTTACTTGCTTAAAAAAGCTTAGAACAGAGTACATTGTGCCAGGATAGCTTGACTCAAGGTGGTTCACAATGCCCCTGAAATCGTTTCGCTTTGCCTGCCACTTAAACGGACAGCACTGCTCTTTGTGATAATCAATTTTGTTAAGTTCTGCAAAAGCAATTATTTCTATTTCAGGGCTTTCCCACAAAGGCTTTATTCTTGGAACCAGTCCCTTAATTTTTTTGTTCCCAGCAATTGGCCCAATTCTTAAAAAACGATTTAGGTCGGCATCGCACACATTCATTAAAGTACTTTGCACTTCGTCGTCCAAATTGTGGCCTGTTACAAGTTTCCCAGCTCCAAACTTTTTCGCAAACTGATTCATTATTCTTCGCCTGATTACTCCGCAAAAAGAACACGTGCTCCCAAGTTTTTTCTTTGCGCCAGTTTTTTTCATTACGTCAACCATTGTAAAGCCGGCTTCGTCCTTAAAAGAAACCCGCTTGAATGGAATTTCCCAGGCCTTACAATTCTTTTCCGCAATATCCAGTGCTTTATCCCGATAGCCTTCAATTCCTTCGTCAATTAAAAGCGCTTGAACTTCGTTTCGCTTGCCAAAAATCTTGTTAATTAAGTAAAGAGTAACTGCGCTGTCTTTTCCACCAGAGTAAGCTACAAGAATTTTTTCACCCGGCAAAATAAGCTTGTTTGCTCTGCAGGTTTTTTTAACCCGCTTTTCAAAAAAGTACAAAAAGTGTTCCTTGCAAAGCCAGTGCGGACCGTAAGGCAACTCAATAACAGACTTCTTAGCGCACCTATCGCATTTTTCTTTTGGCATAAAAAGTATCTAAAGCAAAAGTATTTTATATTTGGGTTACTTGCCCCGCTTTTGTAATTCGAGCCGCACCATTCTTGTAAGAAGGTCCCGCATCTTAAAAAAGAAAACAGTGTCCTTTGCACCAATTAGTTTTCTCATCGCTTGTTTGAAGTGCTTGTCTTCAATTTCAATGTTTAATTGTAGTCCTCTTCCAACTTCCTCGCTTCTATTAAGTCCGCCTAATTTTCTTGCCGCTTCCTCTGCCTCCGCAGTTTTGCCAATGAATCTGGTTGCGCGCTCGTAATTTTCAAGCATGCGGTAAAGTAGGTTTCTTTCTAACGTAAATTCTGTTCCCTGCCCTATTTTGATAGCCCTCTCAACGAGCTTCACTGATGCGAAGCCATTTGCAAAGTCAACAGCTAACACACTTCGTCTTCCTTGCAATCCAAGTCTTTGTGCCACATAAGTGTGAATAAGATCATATGCGTTGAGTTCAAACGCCTGAGTGCTTGTTTTGCCGAATTCTATCCCGCCAGTTATTATTTTAACCAATTCTTTTGCCCGCGGGATCGTTCGATTGCCAGACTTTGCTGGTTTACTAAGGGTGTGCAGGAATTCACGAAGTTTTCTATGCTGTATAGTTCTGCGTTGCCTGCGCGTTGTTTTCTTTGCCCCCGTTGTTTTTGTTGGAGCAGGCGTTTTTTTGCGGACGGTGGTTGCCCGATTCTTTGTTTTGTTGTGGCCATGGGACGCTGGTTTAGTTCCCTTGCCTGTGTGCGTTTGGTGCGCTTTCCCCTTATTGTTTTTTTGTTTTTTAGGTCTGTTATGATTTCTTCTCGCTGCAGCCATTTCATCACCCAGGCAAAGTTTTAAAACAATTCCCTAATAGAATTTCTCTACAAGTTAGTTATAATACTTTGCCTGATTCTTAATTCGGGACAGTTTTAGTTTTATTTGATTGAGTGATTTTAATGAGCGCAACAAAAGAGATTAAGAAAACCTTTGAAAAGGAAAGAAGCGGTACAAAGGATAAGTCATACGACTACAAGGCCATTCAACGCGAAAGAATGATTGGCTACAGAAAAGAGAAGACCGCGGTTGTAAGGATTGAAAAGCCTACAAATATTGTAAAGGCCCGCTCCCTTGGATACAAGGCAAAGAAGGGAATTATTGTTGTAAGAGCCAGAGTAAGGCGAGGAAGCGGAGCACACAGGCGCCCGAAAAAGGGAAGAAAACCAAAGAGAATGGGTGTAAAAAAGCTAACCAGAGCAATTAGCATCAAAGGAATTGCAGAACAAAGAGCTTCAAGAAAGTACGAAAACTGCGAAGTTTTGAACTCTTACAAGGTTGGTGCAGACGGAAAAAGCCATTATTACGAAGTAATTCTTATTGACACAGCTGCTCCTGAAATCAAATCAGACAAAAACCTAAAGTGGATTTCAGGAAAAACCCATAAGGGAAGAGCAGAGCGTGGTTTAACTTCAGCCGGCAAAAAGTCAAGAGGTCTACAAAAGAAGGGCAAGGGAACAGAAAAGGACAGGCCATCACGAAATTCTAGGATAAAGCAAAAGGCCCGTAAAGCAAAAAATAAATAGCCAAAGAACTTTTTATTAAATGAATTAACCTAGTTTTCTTCATGAACATTCCTTCGCGCGAGCAGGCTTTAGAGCTCTTGAAAAAGTACAAAATGCCTGAACACATTGTGGAGCACTCAACGCAGGTTGCAAAGGTTGCGATTTTTTTAGGCAAAAAGATTTCAGAAAATGGAGAAGAAGTTAACCTGCCTCTTATTGAAGCGGCCGCGCTACTTCACGACATTGCTAAAAAGATTTCAATTGATAATCCAGAAAAAAGACATGTTCCAGAAGCCGTGGAAATTTTGAAAAAAGAAAGGCTCCCAGAGATTGCACAAATTGCCGGCGAACACGGGCTTTCAAACATTCTTGAAGGAAGCTTTTCAAGCATTGAGTCAAAAATTGTTTACTACGCAGACAAAAGAGTAAAACACGGTTCCATTGTTTCCCTTGAAGAACGCTTTGAGTATTTGATTAAAAGATACAGTTCTGTTGGAAAGGGAGTGAATGAAACAATTCTTGCCTGCAAACCAAAGGTTTTTGAACTGGAAAAAAAGCTTTTAGAAAAGGCAAATATTGGGCCAAATTTGGAGGGATTAGATTGAAAGAGGTAACACCAAGGTTTAAGCCGTCTCAAAGAATGAAGAAGAGATACCTGCTTTTTGAATGCAGCGAAAAGCGCTCTTTTGATCAAATAAAAACAGAATTCTTCGGCCTTGGAGTTAAACCAGTTCACTTAATTGAATTTGACAGCAGTACAGGGACGGGAATTGTAAGATGCAAAAGGGGCCTGGAGGGCAAATTGAAAAAGGCAATGGAAGCCGCGGGAATTAAGCCAATTAAAACAAGCGGAACCCTGAAAACACTGCGGTAAATGCCATAATTTGCCTCAGACAATCTCTTTTTAATGAATTAGTATCACACTACTATTGGCTCAGTAGAAAGTAATTTTACAGTTAGGAGAGATAACTATGGCGTTAATAAACATAGTAAAAGCTAAGTGCTTAAAGTGCGGATACGGAATTCCGTTAACTAGTCAAGAACACCAGAAAGCCGAAGGCATTGACTGCCCAAAATGCAGTTCAGAATGGACTATTTTACGCGATGACGGTGAGATTTTTCTAGAACTAAAAAAGAAGCTTTAGACTTCAAGAGAAGCTTTTTATAGTTAACGTAGATAAATTCTTTAGAACAAGCGAAGAGGAAAAAACGGTTTTTTTTATGTATCCTGTTTCTAGAAAGGGTTCAGCATATGATCGTGTTGCAACGATGTTTTCCCCTGACGGGCGGCTCTATCAAGTAGAGTACGCTAGCAAAATCGTCGAACAGGGCACAATTGGAGTTGCAATGATCTATCAGGACGGAATTCTTCTTGGAGCAGACAAAAGAGCACCAAGCAAGTTAATTTTGCCAGAAAGCGTTGAAAAACTCTTCAAAATTGACTACCACATTGGAGCAATTAGCGCAGGTCTTGTTGGAGACGCAAGACGACTTGTTCAAATGGCAAGAAAGGAAGCACAGGAAAACAGAATGCATTACGAAGAAGAAATTCACGTTGAAACACTTGTAAAAGAACTTGGAGCAATAAAACAGCTTTTTACCCAGTACGCTGGGATGAGGCCTTTTGGAGTAAGTTTTATTATCGGAGGATATGACGAAACCGGTCCAAGACTCTTTGAAACAGAGCCATCAGGAGCTCTCGCAGAATACAGAGCAGTTGCAATTGGAAAAGGCAGAAAGGACGCAATGAAGCACCTTGAGAAAAAGTACAAGGACGCACTAACTCTTGACAACGCAATATTACTTGCAGCCGAAGCAATTGACAAAGGACTTGGTGACAAAGAAAAAATGGACATCAACAACCTTGAATTTGCATTTATTTCAAGCAGTAAAAAGTTTGAAAAGATTGGAAAGCAAAAGCTGAAGTCTATTTTGGGGAAAAAGTAACTTCATTTAATCTAAAATAATTCAATAATTTTAACGGGGTTTTTGAAACAATGGTAAAACTGGAAGAAGCGGTTACGGCAAGAATGGAAAAAAACGGCGAAAAGTTTGAAATTCTTGTAGATCCAGATCTTGCATTGAAACTAAAAAAAGGTGAAAGCGTGAGTTTTAACGATTTACTTGCAATAGACACAGTCTTCAAAGACGCAGCAAAAGGCTCTACGCAGAGCCCAGAGGTTTTGACAACAGCCTTTGGAACAACCGAAATAAACGAGGTTGCCGAAAAGATAATTCGAGAAGGAGACGTACAACTTACAACTGAACAAAGAAAACACATGCGCGAAGCAAAAAGGCTTGAAGTAATTCAAATAATTTCAAGAAATGCAATGAACCCACAAACAAACGCACCGCATCCTCCAAAAAGAATTGAGATAGCAATGGAGGAAGCAAAGATTCACGTTGACGCAGGAAAATCAGCAGAAGAACAGGTTCAAGAAATACTTAATGAATTAAAAAAAATAATCCCGATTTCGCTTGAAAAGCAAAGGATTGCAGTAAAGGTTACTGCCCAGCAGGCCGGACGAGTTTCCGCGTTCCTGCACAAATACGAGCTCAAAAAAGAAGCATGGCAAAACGACGGCTCACTAATAGCAGTTGTTGAAATGGCCGCAGGAATGAGAAGTGATTTCTTAAACGAGCTCAATCATTTAACACACGGCGACGTCGAAACAAAAATTTTGGAGAAAGGTGATTAATTTTGAGTGAAAAAAAAATAGTTGTTCCAGGAGACCTGGTAACAGAACAAAGGACAAGGCTTGGCTCGCACGTTTTTACTGAAAACGGAAAAGTTTACAGCGACGCACTTGGCCTTGTATACGAAGATCGAGATTCAGCAGCAGTTGTTCCACTTCGCGGAAAATATATCCCAAGAAGAGGAGACATAATTGTTGGAATAGTTGAAAGTGAAAAGTTTTCAGTTTACGGAGTTGCAATTAACAGCATTTACGCAAGCTATGTATCAAAGCAGGAAGTCAGAGACCGACTCAAAAGAGGTGCTGTAATTTCGGCAAAAGTATTTGACGTAAACGAAATAAATGAAGCAAAAATGGAAGACCTAAGGGTTTTTTACGGCGGGGAAATTTTGTCAGTAACCCCGGTAAAAATTCCACGAGTAATTGGAAAAAGTGGAAGCATGCTTGCCCAGCTAAAAGACGGCACAGGCTGTAACATCCTTGTTGGAAGAAACGGCTGGATTTGGGCAAAGGGCGGAGACACAAAGCTCTTGAAGGAAGCACTTGACCTAATTGAAAGGGAAGCGCACTTAAGCAACCTGACAAACAAAGTTGGAGATTTTTTAAGGAAAAAAAAGGTGACTAAATAATGGCTACTAAAAAAGATGAAAAAATAGAGTACGTCAAAAATGGAAAAAGAGTTGACGGAAGAAAAGTTGACGAGATTAGGCCACTTAAAATAGAGGTTGGAGTTCTTGACAACGCAGACGGTTCGGCATACCTTGAATGGGGCCAGAACAAAGTAATTGCAGGAGTCTTTGGTCCAAAGGAAGCTTTGCCAAAGCACACACAGGATCCTTATAAGGCACGTGTAAAGTTTATTTACAGAATGGCTTGCTTTTCGGTTCCTGACAGAAAAAACCCACGCCCTGGAAGAAGGGAAGTTGAAATTTCAAAAGTTTGCAGTGAAGCACTTGAAAGAGCAGTCTTCATTGAAAGATTTCCAAACTCAAGCATTGATGTGTTTGTAGAAATACTTGACAGTAACGCAGGCTCAAGAGCTGCTGCACTAACCGCAGCAAGTGTTGCTCTTGCAGAC
>JASLNX010000194.1 GCA_030745815.1 archaeon | reverse complement strand
TTGCATTACTACAAAGTTCTTGGTTTTGCTAAGTTTTCTTGTTTCGCCAACCCTTACCATGTCGCCTTCTTTTGCGTTAATGCAGGTTGGGTTGTGTGCGTAAATTCTTGACTTTGTTTTTTTGTATCTTTCAAACTTTGGTAAATACTTTACAAGCTTTCTTTCGACGGTGATTGTTTTGTTTGCCTTTGTACTAACTACTTTTCCGTCAAAAACGTTTCCCCTTACTTTTATGCCCCCGTGCTCTGGGCACCTGTTATCGTTACAATCACTCATTTTCTATTCCTCCAAGAGAATTTTATCCTATCTTCAGGTCTTGCCAGAATGCTTTTTCCGCTAACTTCAACTTTTTCATTGCCAAGGGCTATTTCAAACACGCTCTCTGTTTTTGGAACTTTCTTAATTCCGCTTTCGGTTTCCATAATAATCAAATTTTTTGTTTCGTCTACAATCATTCCACTCAATCCAGTTCTTGATTTTTCAGTTCCTTTCACAATTTTTGTTTTCAGTCCAATTAATTCATGTGCTGTAATGTTTTCTTTCGAAATTTCATAATTCTTTCCTTTAAGCATCTATTAATTCCTCTTTGAACCCTTTTCCAACAAAAAATTCCTTCACTTTTTTCTTATGTTCTCCTTGCAGCGTAATTTCTTTGTCTTTTAATGTTCCTCCACACGCAAGTTTTCTTTTAAGTTCCTTAAGCATTTCCTGTGGGTTCATGTCGTTTTCGAGTCCGCCTATAATGGTTACAATCTTTCCAAAGCGCCTTCTGTCCACCCTGACCTTTATCTTTTGTTCTTCTTTTGCTATTTCTTGGCAGACGCAAAGATTCTGTGGCAGTCCGCACTTGTGACAGATTCCGTCCATTTTGTTTAACTCACCTTTTCCCCTTAGTTTTTACATTTTTTTTAGATTCTTTTTCTTTAATTACTGTAAGAATTCTTGCAATGGTTTTTTTCAGGCTGTTTATTTTGCCTGGGTTTTCAGGGCGTGTTCCGCCTGCAACAAGGGCTTTTTCTTTTCCAAGTTCTGCTTTGGTTTCAGCAACCTTTTGCTTTAACATGCCTGTTTCAATCCCTCGTATTTCTGCAATTTTCATTTAAACGCCTCATTCCTTTTTTTCTTCAACTTTGGTCTCTTCTTTCTTTTCTTCAGCCTTTGGTTCTTTTTTTACCGCTTTTACTTCTTTTGCGGTTTTAACTTTAACTTTTTTTCCTTCTTTGGCAACTGCCTTTTCCTTTCCAGCTTCCTTCTTTTTCTTAGATGCCTTTTCTGCTTTTTCTTTTGCATCTTTAGTTGTTCTCTTTTTCTTAGCAGCTGGCTTTTCCTCTTTTGTTTCTGCGGCCTCTGCGGCTTTTTCTTTTTCTGCAGCAGCCTTTTCTTCAGCTGTTGGCTCCACTAAGTGGGCAAGGAGTTCTTGTACATTAATTTTGTCCGGGAAGACTACTCCTGGGTGAATTATTCTAAGTTTTATTCCAATGGCTCCGGCTTTTGGGTAAGCGCTTGCTTTTGCGTAGTCAACGAGTTTGGTTTGCTCTCCGACCTTTTTCATGTATCCAACTGCAATTCTTTGTTTTCTTTTTCTGCCGCCTTTTCCTGCAAGCTTTCCTGAGAGAACAAGTTCTGCTCCTTGAGCGCCTGCGCCCATAATATCGTTCACTGTTCTAAATGCAATGCTTCTCCAACTAAATCCTCTTTCAAGTAGCGCTGCCATCTTGTTTACTATTGCAAGAGCGTTTAGTGAAGCGTGTGGGGTTTCTTGGATTTCAAGCTGTGGGTTGTCCACTCCAAACCTTGAGCTAATCTCTTCAGTTAACTGCCTGATGTTTTGGCCTTCTTTTCCAATTGCAAGGCCTGGTCTTGTAACGCTTAAAACAATTCTTGTAACAAGCGGGGTTTTTACTATTTCAAGGCCGGTAAATCCTGCTCTGTCAAGTTCTTTTTTTAGGTAATTCTCAAGCTCTAGCTTTCTAATTCCCTGTTTTACAAACACTCTTTCAATCATTTTGCTTCCCTCACAATAACTTCTATGTGTGTAGACTTTTTTCTTCTTCTTTTTCCACCAATTCGTCCCTTGGACTGGAATGTGCTTCTCTTAAATCCCATTGATGCAAATGCGTGAACTATTTGAAGCTTTTCTTGGTCAAGGCCTTTGAAGTCTGCGTTTGCTTTAACGCTTCCTAAAAGTCCAATAAATGCTTCGCATGTCTTTTCAGGGTATCTTCCTGACTTTACTCCGCTTTTACTTTCTCCTTTTCTGTGTGCAACCTTTCCTGTGTACTTTCTTAGAGGAAGGAAGTCTTCGTGTGCGGCAATTCTAGTCAAAAAGGCTTCTGCTTTGTTAACTGGCTTTTTCTTTATTCTGTTACAGATTTCTGTAGCGTACTTTAGGGAAACGCCTGCGTTTGCAATGTATGCTCTTGCAGTATTTTCTTTTGATATTTCCGTTTGGTACGTTTTCTTAACCATGTTATCATCTCGCAGTTATT
>JASLNX010000193.1 GCA_030745815.1 archaeon | reverse complement strand
GAAGAGAACATGCCCTTGCACTCTGAAGTTTTGGAGTTCGCAGAAAAAATTAATAAGCACCTTGGTTATACTATTGCTGGAGAAAGCAGGCCTTCTCGAGTGGTTCTGCTTTCAAGTGGAAAAAAGAAAACAAGGATTGATTAAAAGATGGTTGAAAAGATTGCAAGAAAGTTTTGGTCAAGCAAGAGAATTGTTACGTTCTTTCTAATACTGTTTGGAATTTTTGTTGGAATGCTTGTTCAGCACTATTATCTTGAACCGCTTCTTTCAGACGACTGTGTTGACGACTTGCGATTTTGTAAAACACAAGTGTCGGTTCTTAACGAAGAGAACAATTCTTGCTATCAACAAAATTATGATCTTGATAGACTGTTAAAGGACTGTGAGCGGAATTTAGAACTTTTCCGTGAGCAAGGTTAATGTTCTTCAACTTCTCCGTTTGGCTCTTTTTCTGAAAAAATTTGCGCTTGAAACTTGAATACTGCGCAGCTTGTTTGTCTCCAAGCTCCAGGAATAACCCCTGCTTTTCTGCAACATTCGTCCAAAAAGGTTTCAGCGCTCCAGTTGTGTTCGCGTGCAACCTGTGGAAGAAGCAATCCAGAATGCCCACCTTTTTTTATTATAAGCCCGTCTTCTCCAATAACAATGTCTTCAGCAAGCCCGCTTTTTCCTCCGGAAATTTCTTCCGGAAGCGTTAGAATACTTATTTCCAACAAAATATTGTCAATTTCCTTTGCCTGCAGTTTTGAAAATCTTGAGTCGTTAAAAGCCGCTTGCACTGCTCCCTCAATTACGGCGTTCCAAAGGGGCAAAACAGGGTAGGGAAATCCAATGCAGCCTCTAAGTTCCTTATCAGGAAATGTGTTGAGCGTTACAAAGCAGCCTCTTTTTTCCAAAAGCCTTTTCTTTTCAGTTGTTTCACTTAGCCTTTTTCCGCTTGCTGAAGTGTAGTCAATGCTTTTTCTAGCAACCTTAATTAGTTCTCTTCCGTCAGCTAGTGAAAATTCTTTCGGCATGTTAATCAAGATTTAAAATATTTGCATTTCTGCAGTGTAATTTGTTCGAGGAAATGATTAAATATTAAAAAGCCGTATTTTACACGATGGATCAGAAGTTCTCTGCTATAGCTATTGTTGCAGTTATTGTGTTAGCGGCAGCGTTTGTTATTTTCTTACTTCAGCCCCCTGAGGAGCCAGAGGAGCCTGGTCCGGTTCTTCCACCGGTTGATGAGGAACCAAGTTTGTGCACATCAACTGTTGAAGAAACCGCTGAATGCAAAACTTTGTTTGAGGAAAGAATGAACAACGTAGACAGTATGCTAAATGCCGCGTACTTAAATCTGCCTCCTGAGTTCCCAAGGCCTCCAATTATTTCAACTGAGAGTGCAAGAACCACTTACTCTGAATTCCTTAGTTCTTACAGTGCTTGCTCTCCAGACGTTTTGCAAAAGCGTGGTGCTGTGTTTGAGGAATTGCGAATTTTGGACAAAGAGTTGCAAACTATTAATTGGGACAACACTCTTTTGAATAAAATATTGTGCGTTGGGGTGAGCGAATGAAGACAACTACAAGGTTGTTGCAAAAGTGTTTGATAAATTACTAGCAGAGCAAGACGTCATAACCTGTGGCGTGATAACTGTTTTGGAAACTGAAACAGTTGGCGTAACTGTTCCAGAAACAGACGCGCTTATCATGATAGTTATCGCAGCAATAGTTCTATTCGTAACTCTAAGAAAGCATTAATTCCCACTCCATCTTTTCGTTTTTTGCCGAATTGTTACCGTGCTTAATAAATTTTTTCTTTCGCGTTTCAATCATGCGTAGTAAAATAACGCTTGCAATTGCTTTGGTGGGCCTGCTTTTCTTTAGTGGTTGCATTAGTTCTGAACTTTCAATTCAACAGAGGCAAAAGTGTATAGAGTTGAGTAGCAGGGCTTATGTACACATTCCTCGTTGTGAAAGCCAGCAAGAGTGTTTTGCAAAGGTTGAGAATGAATTTTTTGGATTTAACGAAACGGTTTTATCCACCGGGCCAAGAGAAGAAATCTACTCGTTTAAGAACAATCTTGCAGCAAGCTGGCTTTATTTTAACAAGGCAAACAAAAACGTTTTAGGAATAAAGCAGGCTTGCTCTTCACTACAAGAAACTGGCAGTATTCCTGTTCACATAAATGAATTAAACCATTCACTTAGATTGGCCTTTAAGCACTCTGATTCTGCTTTTGAAAATGCTTTTTCGTTTGTTCTCTTTGAAAAACAGGATCTTGAAAGAGAAGATGTTGAACTAATTACTGAAGAGCCGCTTTTTGATTCCTTTGTGGCAATAAACAACAATCTCAATGATTTGGAGTCAGGTAATTCTGACTCCCAAACTTTTGCAGGTCATTATTTAGATAATGCCAGTTCGCTTCAACAACTTGTTAGCAGAACCGGTTTTTCGTCAAAAATAGTTCAGGAAAAGAATTTGCTTGACTTGCTTGAGGGTAAAGGCAAATTTGTTTCAGAGGAGGCAAAATCCAGGTCGCTCAAAATTCCTTTCTTAAGCGATGCAATTGATTCATTTACAACTTACTTAAACCAATTACTTAAGTTGAGGCAGGCTGCACTTGTTTTGCCTGAATTCCCGTCATTTGAGTTTTTCCAAGTGTACAATAACCTTAGTGGAACAGAGAACAGTTCTGCTAAAAAATTTGCTTCGTTGGTTAAGGCAAATGTACAGAATAGATTGGCGATAATTCAAAGAAACGTTGAATTAGAACAGCAGGTACGGGAAAATGTTTCAGAGATTGAATTGGGGATTTTAGAGCTCTCCACTAGATCCTTTGCAAGTTCTGATCAGGACATTTTTCAAAGTATCTATTCTCTTCTCGGAAAAGACAGCTCAATTGAGGCACAACGTTTTGGGATTCAAAATATGTCAGGATTTAACGAAAAGGCAAGTGCGGAATTGAGTGCGCTTAACTTAGAATTTTTTAAATTGCAAAGGGCAAGCGTTTTGAACGAACTTTCTTTAGGAAAGAAAACAAGCCAGCTTAAGGGCCTTGTTTTCAGATCAGACCTCTTAAGTGAAAACATTCGTTATCTTTCAACAGAGTTTGTTGATGGAACAGCAGCAATTTGTAGAGAAAGAATAGCCCAAATAAGTTCTTCTGTTTCCGATTTGGATTTTCCTGAAAGCACAGCGTCCACAGCAAGCGACCTTAGGGCTAGAATCAAATTCAAAATAGGGCTTTTTAACAAAACCAATGGCCTTGAGTCTCTTACTCTTTGTAAAGACGTTTTGCTTGAGTTTGATTCGCTGCAGCTTGCCTTAAGTGATTTTTATTCTTTTACATCTGTTGAAAACACTTCTTTTGAAGAGTGCATGGCCAAAGTACAGGTAATTCTTTCACCGGTTTCAGATTTTGATTTGTCAGATTTTGCAAGGCGCTTTGAGGCAATTAAATCAATAAGTCCGTCAGAAGAAAACATTTCAACCATTAATCATTTCTGCACAACTCTTGAAATGGATTTGGATAATTTTCTTCGTAGTGACGCCTCACTGCAGAATGTTTCCCAAACTTACCTTTCTAGTAGGAAAGCACTTCAGGATATTACTGCGCTGAAAGAAAGTTTCCCAGATTCTGTTGAAGAAAAAGATTTACTTGTTATCTCCGAAAAATTAACAGACATTGATCAATATTTTACAGAAAACGAATTAGTTCTTGAAAAGGCATTGCCTGTCTTTTCTGAAATTGAATCACAGTTAGATTCCCTTAATTTAGAGATTAATAGCTTGCTTTCTTCTTCCATTAACAATGCCCTCACTGAAAGTTTTTCTGCAAAAATTGTTCAGGATTCTGTTCCAGTGCTTGGAGAACGTTCCAATGCAATTGCACGGTTTGTTATTGAAAATCCAGCAAGGTTTGATTTGCAGGGGGAACGTACATTAGTTTTTCCACTGGAATTTGAACTTGGTGACCTTATTGAATCCCCATCCCAGGTAATCTCTGCAAGGGCTTTGGGAAACGAGGTTTTCATAACAGTTTCACATCTCCCAGTTGGCCTTACGATTCTTGATTTTGCGAGCGTTGTTGAAACATCTTTTACTGAGCACACCGAACTTTTGAGCGTTGATCGTTCTCAAGCGGTTTTCAAAAAGACTATTTCAATAAATTCCGATGTTGCAATTTCAAAGCTCAAGGCAGAAATTTTGCTTTTGGACAGCCCCCTTGAAACAAAAAATGTGAGGGCGTTCTTCAAGGAACGGTCTCTTGGTTTTCTGAAGCAAGGCAATGTTGTCTCACTTGATTTGGAGAACGTTAACAACGGAGAAGAGCTTTTGTTTTATTTTTCAGTGCAAAATCCAATCTCTCTTGAAACCGAAATCCTTGAATCAAGTAAGGTAACTGAAACCAACACACTGTATCGCTTTAAGCTGTCTGCTGCAAATAATCTTCCCATTCCACTTGAAAAGGTACAGTTAACAGTTCCGCTGGAAGTAACTGGAAACACTATAATTGTGAGAGAATTTGTTGATGAAAACGGGAAAAACGTGAAATTTAATGCGCTTTCAGGTAAAAATATTACCTTCTGGCCAGATTCCCTTTTCCCCAGTCAGAGGGTAGCACTCCTTTTGCTTCTTGAAGTTGAGGACGCTGCTTCTTTTTGGCAACAGCAACTTGAATCCCAAAAAGACCGCGCCCAGTTGTTTTCAACTTCCCAGTCTACTGAAGTCAGCAGTAATGCCCAATCCCAGTTTGAAAAGCTTTCTCAATTTCAGGAAAGCTTTTTTGAGAGCGGGAAAAAAATAAACGAGCTTGTGGTGATAGGGGAATCATTGGATAAAATTGAAGCAGAATTCAACCACCCCGAACAACTTAGCTTGCCTGAAGCCAGGGGAAACAATGAACAGGGGTTATCGCTGAGTGTGGACACTGAAGCCCTGGCAAAACTTGATTCAACCACGAAAAGAATTGATGCACTAAATTCACTTTTGCTTTTCTCCATTCCGTCAAAAATTGTCCAATTAACTGCTTTGCTTGAAAGCGTTCAAGAGAGGGACATAATTAAAGCAAAGTATGTTTCCCCAACCAGCCTTTCAAGAGTGAAAGGAATTGGCTTTGAAGTAGAACAGCTTCTTTCACCTACTCTTAAAGAAAAATTTAACGAATTTAATTCGCTTTACTTGGACAAAAGATATCCTGAAGCGTTATCTTTTGCCAAAGATTTTGATTCCGAACTTACAAAAAAAGAGGAGAAAGCCAGGGCCATAGACACAGAGCTTTCTACTTCTCTTAAACATTTGGAAGAAGACGCATTCTCGGGCTTTAACTCTGCTGCAAATCTTTTCAATAGAAATAGCCCTAGTGAGCAAGCTATTGCAATACTTGAGGAAAGCGAGTTTGCGCTAAAGAGCGGAGATTTTCTTAAATCAATAACTCTTTCAAGAAATGCGGTTGGGATGTTATCTCTTGCTTCCCCGCAACCACTTCCAATTTTTCTCTTACCAATAGTTGCTGCAGGATTTCTTGTTTTCGCAGTGCGTTTCAAGAAAAAGAAGGGGGCCGAGGTAAAATCCCAGAAGCTCAAGCGAGTGCTTTCTGCTTGGGAAAGCCCAAAAGATTAAATACTTCAAGGCTCACGGTTATTTAATATGCCTAAACGTAGAAGAACAGACAATTTCGGAATCGCGCGGGGCCGTAGGGGGCAACGCGACCGAGAGTTAGCTGGTCGCAAAGAGGACCACAAAATTGCAGTAGGTAAAATACAGAAATTAGACCGCCAGATTAATGCACTTAAAAGTAAAAGAACTGCTAAAAATAGGGTGCAGACAGGGGTACAGATTGATAAGTTGGTTCTCCAAATAGATGAAATTAAAGCAGATGCTGGGCTGGCCTAGTTTATTTCCCAAACTGAATGTATAAGTAAACTCCAATTCCAACCAACAAGAGGGCTATTCCTCCCCAGAATTCAAGCGGAATTTCTTGCCCTTCAAACACCAGGCTTGTTTGGCTGCATTTACTTTCACTAAGGTTCAAATCAGTGTATGTAACCTTGCAGCCAATTTTGTAGTCTCCTTTCTGGTTTGCTCTTACGCTGAATCCAAAGCTTTTTGTTTGCCCAGGAAAAAGAACGTCAATAAAGCTTTCAGGGGATTCTACTACTGAAATCCCTTCAGGGAGCTCTAAATAAACACCCAAATTAAACAGTGCATCCCTGCCATCGTTTTTTACAGAAAGTTGCATTTCACTTGTGTCGCCCACAAGATTTATTTCCCGATCCTTTATTACAAAAGCGTTTATTTTCCTTTCAGGCTCTTTTACATTAATTGTAACCATTTCCCCAAACTTTTGTTTTTGCTCTCCAAACCCGTTGTCATAATATAAAATTGCTGGCGGAAGCGAAATACTTCCAAGAACCCTGGGTTTTATTGAATAGCTTACTTCGACCGTTTCACCGGCACCAATTATTCCAGCAAACAAAGTGTTGCCATCAATTACCACATATGCCTTTTTATCCTCGGCAAGAGTTCTTGCGTGCTTCATTTCAACCAAGCCAGCATCACTACCATAATTATGTAGAAGTAGTGTAATGTCAACCCTCTCACCGATTAATGGTTCTTTGTTGTCTGCTAGTTCCACAAAGGCCCCTTCTTTTGAAAAGTCAGCCAAGGTATAAATTCCGACCGTTGATTCGGCTTTCAAAACACTTTTTGTAACATCCACGCTATTGTTCAAGCAGAGTTCAAGCCTGTTCTCTCCTTCTTCTAACAATTCTTTTGGAAGGCCTGCTCTTAACCAGCAGCCGGAGTCGCACGCAAACTCTTTTGTAAGGTATGGACTAATCTTTTCACCGTTTAATTCTGTTTCAACAGAGAAGTTCTTGCCATTTATTGGAAGAAGAAGCATGTGAAGCGAGGCAACAGCATAATTGCCCTCTGCGTTGAAATCAACTTCATTTGGGAACACAAACCTTATTTCAGTACAATCTCTTGTTTCAGGGCCGTCAACAGCAAAATCGCTGTATCCCATTTCCCCAAGGCTTCTTTCAAAAATTACTGCTCCAAAGGACGATCCTGCTAGAACCAGCAGCCCCAAAAGCAAAAAATACCACTTATTCATAACTCCCAACTCTTTTTTAACTCTCTAAGTATATGGGCAGTTGTTTCTTTTATAGTTTTCTTACAGTCAACCTCAAGCACTTTCTTCGCAGGATAGCGCCTTAAAACGTGCTTTTTGCAGTAGTCGATGCCCTCGCAGAACACATTATCCTGAATTTTTTCAGCAGAATAGCTTCGTTCCCCAAGCCTTGCTTGCAATAATTCAGGGTGAAGCCTCAAAACAATAACCGCGTCAACTTTTAGCTTGGTTTCGCAAAGAAGATGCCCTTCAACAATTAGATCTTTTTCCTTTTCCAAGGCCTGGTTTAGTGCTTTTTGCAGTTTTCCAAGTGGAACAACTAGCTCTTCATTCTTGGAATCCCACTTTCCAATTCCATTTTCTACAGCAAACGCTTTCTCGTTTACAACCTTATATTTCAGGCCTTTACCCAGGGCCTTTGAAATGCTTGTTTTTCCAACTCCAGGAGAACCAGTTATTATTATGCGCATACTATGCTTTCAAAGCAGAAATCCTTTAAAACGAATGAATTCCCTTTAATGGGGTGATAGAGGGGAATTACCGCCCAACACACTTCTTCGAAAAAGCAGTTTGCGCGTCAGTTAGAGTAATGCCCCCTCTACTCAGAGTCTTGCCTAGCTCGGATGCCTTTTCAAAAGACAGTTTGCCATTTTCTGAAACAAAGTTTGTCCTCATTGCAATCCGCTCGATTATATAACACACTAAGTTATTTATATACTTTTCGCTTGAAAAAGCCCAATTTGGGCTTATTTTCACCTTTGCCAGTTTATTAGGGATTTAAGAGGAAAAAAAAGCCCATTTTGGCCTTATTTTTTATGTAGATTTGCCTTTTTTTCGCAGAATTTTTTTTCCAAAAAAATTTCAAAAATGGGCGTTATGTAGACGTTCCTTTGTAAGGAATAATCTCTTTCCTTAGGAAACAATATTTTGTCTAAAATTAGTATGCCTTGCGACTATCTTAGCCTTACAGCATCAAGGTTTCTCATTGCGGTTGTACTTATTCCAAGCTTGTTTGAGAGGAATCTTGAGAAGTCGGTAACACTTGTTTTGTCACCGTGGTTTAAGAGAATCTTCTTTGGTTTTGGTTTAAGGGATCGTACAAAGTTTATCAGCTGGTTTCGGTCGCTGTGTCCTGAGAATCCTTCAATTGTTTCAACCCTCATTTGAATATTCATTGCTCTTGTTTTTCCTTTCTTGTCAGTTATTGGGGTTGCGCTTATGCCTGACTGAATCTTTCTTCCAAGGCTTCCTTCTCCCTGGTATCCAACAAATACTAAGCAGTTGTCAGGGTTTTCGGCAAGCATGTGTAGGTATGCAACACTTGGGCCGCCTGTTAGCATTCCGCTTGAGGCAATTATTATTACGCCCTTTTCTGCGCCAATTTCCTCTCTTTTCTTTCCGTTTGTGCTTTCAAAGATTTCAGCGTTGAAAGGACTGTCGTTTTGCAGTACTCTTCTTTGAACTCCTTTTCTAAGTTTTTCAGGGTAAGCTGTGTGAATTGCACTTGCTTCTCTTGTCATTCCGTCAACGTAACATTTGGCGTCAAGTAGCCCTTGCTTGTAGAAGTTTTCTAAAACAAGCATTATTTCCTGTCCGCGTCCAACAGCAAAAACTGGAATTAGAACGTTTCCGTCTCTTTGCAGAGTTTCTTTAATAACCATTAGAAGCCTGTCTTCTGATTCCTGCCTGTCTGGTTGTATTCCGTTCTTTCCGCCGTATGTGCTTTCAAGTATTAGTGTTTCAAGTCTTGGGTACTTTATGTCAACGTTGTTAAACAGTCTGGTGAATCCAAATTTGAAGTCTCCGCTGTAAACTAGGTTGTGTGCACCTTCTCCAATGTGCAGGTGAACTGAGCTGCTTCCAAGAATGTGTGCTGCGTTATGCAGTGTAAGCCTTATGTCTGGAGCAATGTCTGTTACTTCGCGGTAATCTCGTGGAATGCAGTGAATAACTGTTTCCTTAACATCTTTTTCGTTGTAGACAGCAGTTTTTCCTTCTTTTACTGCAATGTCTATTCCATCAAACTGTAAAAGTGTCATTAAATCTCTTGTTGGGGCTGTACAATAAACCGGGCCGTGGTATCCGCTTTTGTAAAGGTATGGCACAAAGCCTGAGTGGTCCAGGTGTGCGTGTGTTATTATTACTGCGTCAAGTTCTGTTAGTGGAAAGTGAAGGGTTTCAAGGTAAGGGTATGGTTTTTCTTTTGAGGCAACGTTTATTCCGCAGTCCATTAATATTTTGGTGTGTGGAGTTTCAAGAAATATTGCACTTCTTCCAACTTGCCTAAATCCTCCAAGTGCTTCTAGTCTTACCCAGTCGTCTCTACTTGGTTCAATGTCTCGGTAAATTTTTGCAGCTGTTTCTTTTAGAATCTTTTTCCTTTCTGCTGCGTGTGCGTGCAAGTGGTGTCTTATTCCGCGTAA
>JASLNX010000192.1 GCA_030745815.1 archaeon | reverse complement strand
TTCGCACTTAAGTCTGCTAAATTTATCTTCAAATGCCTAAAAAAGTTTGTAATTTTTATCTTACGTCTTATTCTTGCAATAGCACAACCGATGATTAATATTGCAAAAAAACATCCGATTGCTTTTTGGATTGCAGTTATTTTGCATCTTGGTTTGTTGGTGGGTTTATACAATGCGAATGTTGAGCGCTGGGAAATTCTTCAACGAAAAACAAGTTCATCTCAATCTGCACCAATTGAAACAGTAATGATTGAATATGAAATTATTGAAGCTGAGGAACAACGTTTAGAGGGGCTTGAAAGAGAAAAACAACAAAAAATTGAAACTGAAATTCAAAAATCAGAAACTGCAAAAGAGGTTCAAAAAATAGCTGAACAAGAAACCTTATTGGCTAAGGCACAAAGAGAGTTTGCAGAACTTAAACGACAGTCAGAAGAAGAGAAGACTAAAGAGGCCGCTAAACAAAAAGAAATATCCGAGGCAAAAGCCGAAGAAGCAGAACAACAAGCCAAAGTATCAGAACAACAGGCCAAAGAGGCCGCCAAACAAAAAGAATTATTAGAGGCAGAGGCTGAGCAGCTTGAAGCTAAACTCCAAGCAACAGCTGAGAGGAAAGAACTATTAGAAACTATTGCAAAACAAGCAGAGAATCAAGCGATAGAAGCAACAAGAATAAAACAGCTTGCAGAGGCAAAATTAGTTGAAGTAGAAAGCAAAGCGGCAGATGCAGAAAATTTGGCGAAAGAAGCAGCTAAAGAGAAAGAGTTAGCTGAGATAAAAGCAAAAGAAGCTGAAGAGCAGGCCAAACAGGCCGCCTTACAAAAGGATTTATCTGAGGCGAAGGCAAAGGAGGCTGAAGAGAAGGCAATAGAGGCTGCAAAACAAAAAGAGTTGGCAGAAAGAAGTGCACAGGAGGCTGAAGTAAAGGCAAAAGAAGCAGCTTTACAAAAAGAACTCGCAGAGCAACAAGCTGAAATCGCAAAACAACTTACCGAAGAAGAGAGACAGAAAAAAGACCAGCTTGAAGCTGAAAGAGCGGCTCAAAAAGAGGCCTTTGAGCAAGAACAATATCAACGACTTCTTACAGAAGAGATTCAGGCAGACCAGGACTTTGAAAGACAACTCAAAATTGAAGACCAGCTA
>JASLNX010000191.1 GCA_030745815.1 archaeon | reverse complement strand
AAGCGCGCTCACGTTTCAAGTCCTTCTATTTACACAAAAGCTGCAAAAAATCCAAAAAAGTTTTGGGCAGACCAAGCCAAAGAGGGTCTGGACTGGTTTAAGCCATGGAAAAAGGTTTACGAAGAAAAGCCGCCTTACTTCAAATGGTTTGTCGGAGGACAACTAAATGTTTCCTACAACTGCATTGACAGGCACTTAAAAACGCGCGGAAACAAAGTTGCAATAATTTGGGAACCGGAGTCTCCAAATGAAAGGGAAAGAAAGTTAACTTACCGCGGCCTTTACCGACAGGTTTGCAAGTTTGCAAACACACTAAAGGGTCTGGGCGTTAAAAAGGGAGACAGGGTTGGCATTTACCTACCTATGATTCCTGAAGTAATGATTTCAATGCTTGCATGTGCACGAATTGGGGCAATTCACTCAGTTGTGTTCTCTGCATTTAGTGGCCCGAATTTTAGAAAAAGAGTTGAAGACTGCGAAGCAAAAGTGCTTATTACATGCGACGGTTACTGGAGACGAGGAAAGCAAATCCCACTAAAGAAACAGGCAGATATTGCGGCAAGTGCTAAAAGCGTTAAGAAAATGGTTGTTGTACAGCGCCTTGGCTCAAAGGTTAAAATGAAGAAAGGCCGAGACCTATGGTATCATGATTTAATGGATGCAGCAAGCGAGGATTCAAAACCAGTTCCAGTTGAATCAAATTCACCACTGTTCCTGCTTTATACCTCTGGAACAACCGGAAAGCCAAAGGGGGTAATTCACGACACAGGCGGATATTTAACACAGGCTTATTTGACAACACTGTGGGATTTTGATTTACACGACGACGATGTCTTCTGGTGCACTGCTGATGTTGGGTGGATTACAGGGCACACTTACAACTGTTACGGCCCGCTCTCAGTTGGAGCAACAATTGTTATTTATGAGGGCGCTCCAAACCTTCCTGATTGGGGCAGGTTGTGGGATATTACTGACAAGTTTGACGTAAGCGTTTTTTACACAGCGCCAACTGCTATTAGGATGTTTAAGAAAATGGGCAAAAAGTGGCCAAAACGCTACGACTTATCAACCCTTAGAATTCTTGGAACGGTTGGCGAACCAATTGATTTGGAAACCTGGAATTGGTACTTTGATTACATTGGCGGCAAAAAGTGCCCAGTACTTGACACCTGGTGGCAGACTGAAACAGGCGGTACACTAGTTAATGCCTTACCCGGGATAGGTCCGTTTATTCCAAGCGTTGCCGGGAGGCCTTTCCCTGGAACAAGGGCTGAAATTCTTGACGACCAAGGCAAAAAGGTAAAGAAGGGAGAAACAGGTTACCTTGTTTTCAAAAGCCCTTTCCCGCCAGGACTTCTTAGGGGGGTTTGGAAGAATCCAAAGAAGTACCGTGACACTTATTGGAGCGAGTACGGGGTTAAAACTTATTACACAAGCGATGGCGCAAAGTGGTACGACAAAAACAACATTCGAGTTACCGGTCGTGTAGACGACGTAATGAAGGTCGCAGGACACCGCTTGAGCAGCGCAGAGGTTGAGGACGCAATAACCTCTCACCCTGATGTAATTGAGTCAGCGGTTGTGCCAAAGCCTGATGAAATAAGAGGCCAGGTTCCAGTGGCATTTGTTGTGCTTCGACCAGGTGAAAAGGCAGGTCCAAAGATTGAAGCAGAAATTGTAAAGCAGGTCAAAAAGGCAATTGGGCCAACAGCAAAGCCTCATCAAATATTGTTTGTTAAGGGACTTCCAAAAACCAGGAGCGGAAAAATAATGAGACGCTTTTTGCGAAGCATGCTTGTTAACGAAAAGCTTGGGGACGCAAGTACTCTGCAAAACCCTGCAATTGTTGGCTATTTGAAAAAGGTTGTTGGCTACAGGCGAAAGTGAATTTATTCCTTAGTTTCTTTTTCAATCCATTTGCAGGCCTTGCTGCTTAATTCTGTTTCAATGAATTCTATTACTGGCAGTTCGTATGAGTGAATCTTTTCAATTTCTTCCTGTACTTTCTCTTTTAGCTGCTCCCTTGTTTTTACAATTAGTAAAGCCTCACTCCCTTGTTTTACTTCGCCCTTCCACAAGTAAATTGATTCAATTTCAGGCACAATGTTACAGCAGGCAACAAGCTTTTTCTCAAGCAGATGTTTTGCAATTTTCTTTGCCTCGGTTGAATTGCTACAAGTTACTAACCCAATTACTGTTTTCATTTCAATCAGCTAATTTTATTAAGGAAAAAGCATTAATCTATTTGGGTTTAGAAATGTGGACTTTGAAGATGAAGTTTTGGCATGATGGTAGCTTAATAATTCCCCTGGTGAAAAAGTACAAGCTTACAATTCTTGTCTTTCCAATGACAAGCTTCACGAAAACAAAGATCTTGTTTCATTTTTTGAGTCAAAGACTTTAACAGAAATCGAAAAGGCCCTTCCAAAAGATTTCCCAGAGTTTAATTCACTGCTTGAAGAGCACTGGAATAAGTTCATCTGGATTTTCTTTATGTACGAGGGTCCGCCCTTGAAGAAAAGGTATTTCATTGAACAGCTAAAATTAAACCTTAAGGGCGGAATGTATATTGCAAAAGAGTTTGAGGAAAATAAAAAGATAATCGGACTGCAGGAAAAGCTTCTTGAAAGGCTTTCAGACAATGAGAGCGAAAAAAAGATTTTGTCTTTCCCAAAGCGCCTTATTGAAACAAAGGGCCACAGAAAGGACGCAATGTACTTTGGTTGCTTCTCCTTAACAAAGCTTCTTGGTGAGATTGCAAAGAGATTGGGCATTTCAATTGACCAAGCTCGTTTTATGACAAGGCAGGAACTCTTAGACGCTCTTGACGGGGAATTTAATGACTTTGAACTTTTGAATGAGAGATTTAAGTACTCTGTTTTTTACTCAGTTAACGGAAAGAGAACTTTTCTTGTAGGTTCCGAGGCAAGAAAGTGGTACAAGGAAAATGTGGCGGAAGTAAAGATAAGTGAGACCAATGAACTAACCGGCACCCCAGTATTTGACGGCCTTGTAACCGGCAAGGTAAAGGTAATTAATCATCCAAATGAAATAATTAAAATGGAAAAAGGGGACATTTTAGTTTCTCACGCAACAAATCCAAACCTTTTGCCTGCAATGGCCAAGGCCAGGGCAATTGTTACAGACCTAGGTGGCCTAACGTGTCACGCTGCAATTGTAAGTAGAGAATTTAGAATTCCGTGCGTTATTGGAACAAATATTGCAACGCAAGTTCTAAAGGACAACGATGTTGTTGAAGTTGACGCAAAGAATGGAATAATTAAGAAAAAGAAGAATTAGCTACGGCAAAAAGTCTTCGTCTTTTATTTTTCTTGGCAAATACTCTTTTGCAACAAACTCAAGGCTTTTGTTTGCAAGGGCCTGTTGTTCAATCCTAATCTTTTCCTTTAGGGCCTTCTTTAACTGCCTTTGCCATTCCTTGTTTTGGAACCAGGGGTACTCAAGCATTTCTTTTGCCCTCTTAATGTCCCCGTCCTTCATTTTCTCAGTGACGTTTTGGAGTTCATATGTTTCAACATCGTCAAGTGTCATTCCAATATATTTTGCTTCAGGACTTGCAAGGTAGTCAGAGTGAGCAGCCAGCGCCATTGAACCCTGTTTTATAACGCTGTAAATATACCAGCCGTAAGGGTCTCCGTCTGTAAAGACTAAAACAGGCAACTTTTCCTGCTGGTTTAATCTGTGAATAAGCCTTCTTGTTCCCCTTGCAGCCTGTCCACCTGTACTAACCAAAATGCATTTGTTCTTTCTTGCAAATTGTTCCTCAACAAGCCTTTCGTACATTGCCTCTGTTTCAATAACCAGAACATATTTTGCGTTAACTTTTACAATCTCAATTTCTTCAGGCTCAAGCCTTGACATTACGCTCCAGCCGCCTCTTCCAAGTTTTAAGCAGTTGAATTTATCGTTGTTGTGCATTTTGTCCTTAAGAGTTATGTCTCCGTAAAGAGTTCCCTTTGGGTTTGCGTGCAAATTTAATTTTTCCCTGATGGTATCAACACTGTGTTCCAAATCAACAATTACTGAATCACTTTCTGTTT
Organism: archaeon; assembly: GCA_030745815.1. Lineage (GTDB taxonomy): Archaea > Iainarchaeota > Iainarchaeia > Iainarchaeales > JAFCCZ01. The sequence continues at coordinate 1,260 of JASLNX010000191.1, read as the reverse complement.
GCCCGTCAAAAGTGTTTTCTTTTGAGTTTGGAACAGTGTGCTTTAATTCGTAATAAATTTCCCTAATTGAAGCAGTCTTGTTGTGGTTTAAGTAGTCTCTTGTTTTTGCAGCAACCATTGTTGTTTGCATAAACTTTCTTGCGTGGCCAATGTTTAAGAAATTCCTTGTGGTTGTCTTGTCTCCTAAGGCAAGAGTTCCCTTTTTCTCGTCAAACATAACATTGCTTCTTCCCCTGAGTTGAGTTCTAAATTCAGGGTCCTTAAGCTTTGTTATGTCCTTAACCATTTCTTGGCCTATTCCTTCAAGCTTTTTGGCAACTTGCTTTGGAGTTTCTTGCTCCTTACTTTTTGCCTTTGGCTTTTTCGGCTGTGCCTTTTTCTTTACCATCTTCTCCACCCTTTGCGTTTTCTTCTTTGCCATTTCCATTCATTTCTTCAACCTCGAGAGCGTCCTCAAGTCTAAGCTTATTAAGAACCATTTTTTCAAGATTTTTCTTGAGCTTGTCTTTGTTTGACCCTGTAAGCTTGTTTAGTGCGGCAACAACTTCAGGAATGTACTTGTAGAAAAGCTCTCTTTTCATTTGCTTTTCTTTTTCCCTTCTCTTTCCTGAAATATACCTTCCGGCCTTTCTACCGGTTTGCATTAAAGCAAGCCTTATTTCTTCAATCACTTCGTCCTCGTCTGCGATTGCCTGCTTTCCGGCACTAGTGTATGGGATGTGAACAGAAATAAAGTTTACAAGAACTGTAACTGGCGCTCTGTCAATGTCTTTTATGTCGTATCTTTTCCAGTCAATACTGTGAACTGCTTTTGTTATAGCGCAGTTTCCTGCGTCAAAAAGAAGTGGCGCGCGGTTTGCAAACCTCATTATTTCAAGCCTTTTTTCCATTCCCTCTGGGCCGGAAACAGTTCGTCCAGCCTTGCCACCGTACGACACTGACACTTCAACTTGGAACGGGAAGCCTCCTGCGTAAACCTGTGGTTTTCTTGTAAGAACCGTTAAGAATTCCGGCTCAACAATGCTCTTTAAGCTGTTCTCAATTTGTTTCTCTCCAATTGGCCTTAGTGACTCTCCACTTGGAGCAATAAATGAAACTTCCTTAAACGCTTTAATTATTTGCTCGGCCTCATCCCAGGTAATTTTCCTTGGGTCTTTGTGCAGATCAAAATCAACCTTTCGCCCAATCGCTTCAACGCTTTTTTGTCCCATTCGGTCAAAGTCTTTCTTAAGAAAGCTTACTACTTTTTTGGAATCGGTG
>JASLNX010000190.1 GCA_030745815.1 archaeon | reverse complement strand
AAGCGGCAAGGGCAAGGGAGCAGCAGATTGCTTCAAGGCTTGCAAGATTTCTTACAGGGGCCAAAAGCGTGCTTGATGTTGGCTGTGGTTCAGGGCAGCTTGCTCTTAGAATCTCCAAAGAGTTTGGAGCGCAGGTTCAAGGAATTGACTTGTGCGCGCCGTCCAATATCAAAATCCCCTTCAAGCTGTTTAACGGAAAAGAAATTCCTTTCAAAGACAATTCTTTTGATGTCGCAATTTTGGTTGACGTGCTGCACCATGTGAAGGGCCAGGCCAACAGAGATTTGCTTATTTCAGAGTGCCTTCGCGTTGCAAAGCACTCAGTAATTGTAAAGGATCATTGTTACTCAAATTTTTTGCAAAAGACCTGGCTTAAGATTGTGGACACGCTAACAAATCTCCCAAGCGGTGTTTCAACACCCTTTGAGTTTGTTTCAAGGGAGCAGTGGGAAGCTCTGCCAAGTCAAAATTCTGAGTACTGGTCTTCTTTTGGAATTCCACACGTGTTGTTGGAATTAAGAAAATAAGGGCCATAACTTCAAGCAACGCCTAGTAGAAGCATCCAGAGCCCCCCGATTACGAACGCAATGATTGTTGGGATTATTGCTATGAGGTATTTTGTTTTTGTGTCTTTTGTTTCGAATTTTGAGAATTCATCTTGGAGTATTGAGAAAGGAATTGCCATAATTGATCCGTGTACAAGGAAGACGTATATCCAGGCCAGGATGTTAAAAGATAGGAATGCTGCTCCAACTCCTTCTGCGAAGATTCCAATGAGTCCGCTTATAATGAATATTTGAGGGGTCTTGTGAATTAAGGGAAGGGCCGGAAAGCGGTTTTTACAATTTTTATTTTGTGCCGGGATAGGTATAGGGCCAGAATAATTGATTCCGCAACAAGTATTGCGCCTGATAGGATTAATGGCTGGCCGTAGTTTGTTGCCTCGCCCAAGGGCCCTGAAATAATTGCCCCTGTAAAACTTCCAAGAGCCATTATTGTAAACATGATACCGTAGTTTCCACCAATTCTTGTTTTCTTAAACAGCAGTGAAATCCAGACAAGTTGTGTTACAATGAACAGGCCGTCTCCTGCTTCGTGAACAATTCGCCAAAACAGGGAAATGAAAACATTTGGATTAACCATTAGGATGTGCCCCAGGCCTGAGAGAAAAATGCCGACAATGAAAAGTTTCCTGTGGTCGGTTTTGTTGTCAACAAGCCTTCCTGCAATAAATGCAAAGACTGCTAGAAAGCCAATTGAAATGCTAAGGTATACGCCTGAAAGAAACGGATTTAGGCCAAGATAATCTTTTAGGAATAGACCGTAAGATGTGGCCTCTGCTCCCCAGTGGAAGGCAAACAAAAACAAAAGACCGGCAAACAAAATGTTCTTAACCTGCGCAAAGTCTTTGCCGTATTGAAACAGGTTTACTTTTACCCTGGGAATCTCTTTTAGAAAGTAAACCGGAATAAGCAGCAGCAGCATAAGAAGGGCTGCGAAATTAAAAGTCAAAGCAAAGGCAACACTTGTTATTGCAATTCCTCCGGCAAGAGCTCCTGTTGCCGCGCCAACGTTCCTGAAAAGAGTAAAAACCCCAAACTTTTTCCCCACTTCCTCGGTCTTAAATTTAAGAGTGGTTATTTCAAGGAAGCGGCCAATTGCCTCCTTTC
>JASLNX010000189.1 GCA_030745815.1 archaeon | reverse complement strand
TATTGCGACGCAAAGCAGGTAGCGCAGTTTATTGCAAAAGAAATAAACAACACAATTAAGAGAGCAAAGCAAAAGATTTACCGCGGCCAAAACAATGCAAAATCCTTCCCAGGTTGCAAAGACCAACCACAGTGTACATTCTCAAGTATGGGGGTTAGCCTGCAACCAATGACCATTTTCATGCAACTTGATTATATGGGTCCACAGATTCTACTAGCCGAAATGCAAAAAGGAAGCTTTGGCGAACTAAAGAGCTTTTCAAACGTTACACAGGGAACAAAGCCGCTTGAAGGCGAGGGTGCAAACGACCTCTCAGGATTTGACTACGGGGCAGTACACCTTGGTGGAACATTCAAAGGTTGTGGAAAGTATTACGTTAAAATTGACGGAGCAGCCCAAGTAATAAACAACGAAGTGCAGCTTGAAGGGCAAAGCATGATTGTTACAGTCAGCCTTATCAAAGAAAGGGTTGTTACAAAAGAATGTGAAAATGCGGTTCAAAATGTTCCAAACTTCCTGCCGCTTGACGAAAAGTACACTAAAAATAGTTCAGAAATATGGCCAGGGCTTGTTCTTGTTGAAACCGACAAGCTAAAAAAAGCAGGTGAAACATTTGCAAAAACTCTTTTCAAAGCAGACGATGAAAGAATTGTTAGTTCAAGACAAAACAACAACCTAAAACTTGCACTTGGCCCGGTTGACGGAGGCCTTGTGAAAGTATCTGTTGAAGGAGCAGGAAACAGTGATGAGGCAAAACTTGTTACTGTTCAAATTGCAGACATTGCCGAATCAGAAATTGACAAGGTTGCAAAGGAAGCAGCAGAAGCTGTTTACGCATTAAAGAGCGGAATAGTAAAAGGCTGCATTGATCCAAACGACCCTGAACTATACTTTATTATTGAACAAACAGAGTTCATTGACAAACTCTACGGAAAACTTGAAATTGCCTCTGCACAAAAATCAATTAAGATTAATACGCAGGAAACTTGCATGGACTTTAATGTAACAAGAAGTGTTGCAGACACTGTTACATTTAAAACAGACTTTATTGAAACATCAAACGCTTCGGCAACAATTGGAGCTGAAGAATCCAAAACCGGAATTGAAGCAGTCAGAATAAGGGACTCTAAAGGCAACCTCATACTGGAAGAATTTGTTAACGGAACAGGCATAAAGAACGGCCAAGTAAAGCTTGTTCAGCCAAAGAAAAGTGGTGAAGAAGCTGACAAGAAAAAGCCGTTCATTGCACAAATGAAACTCTGCATTGACGGCAGCGACTTATTTGCACTTGCGCCTGAAAACATTGGGCAAATAAAAGTTTGGGCAACCAGCACAAACACCCAAATTGCCAACAGGGAAACAGACCCACCGCTTGAAGTAAAAATTGAAGCATGCGGAGTACACCCAATTGAATTGGTTAAAAAGATGAGTGGGATTTCAAAAGAATCGCTTAAGAAAGGACCACAAGATTATTACGCATTTGTTGCATGGAACGGCAAGGGCGATGAAACAGTTAAAATTGCTGCTTTGAGAAAATACCTTGCGGTTGAACTGGCAAAAGAAAAAGCAGGAGATCAATTTGTTGCAGGAGCCGGAGCACCAACAGGCGCCCAAAAGAAATGGAAACAAGATCAAGCAGACAAGATGCTTGGAGCTACTGGGAGTTTCATGGTCGGATGCAGTATAGTTCCTGGTGTTGAGTTCCTTGCTGGATTTTGGAACCCGGCAATATGGAGAAACGCATTTTATGATCTGATATATGTGTGCGGTTTGCCGTCGCTAATTGCCGCAAGAAACGCAACAAGGCTTTATGGCGATTCATGGGCTGCTGGAAACGAGATAGTGGACACAATAACAAAGTTCCTTGCCCCAATTATAATGGGAGCATCCTTCCTGTTCAAAGGATTCAGGGGACTACTAGCAACCGCACCAGCCGGCGCCCCCCTTATGATGGATGCATTCAATCACGACATAGACCATTTAACGCCACAAGAGCTGATTGATAGAAGCGAAGCCGCCCAACAGAGCTTTTGGGATAGCGAGGTTGTAAACGAAGGATTTTATGCGGGCTGGGTTGGCAAAGCAGTTAACCTTGGGGCAGACGCTGGAACAATACTTAATGCAGGCAATGTTGAACACATTGCAAGTAAATATAGAAATCTGATTAAGCTGGACAATAAGTTCTTTATGACTGATACAGTACAAAGAGAAATACTTGACGAAATGGAAAAAGAGTTTGCAAAGTCATTGCGCGGCCAAATAGGGAAAGGGTCAACGCGGATGAGCCAAAAGGTTTTAACTAAAATGGTTGAAGAGGCACAACAAGGAATAACCCCAGTTATTGCAGAACGGATTATTGGGGGTTCCACAAAAGGCCCAATCCCAGCGTTTAAATTTTCAAAAGAGGGCAATGATCTTATCAAAAAGGGAATTACCAGCGTTGCAAGCGAGAATATGGATTCAATGTTCTTGCCACCTACTGATGCCAGAGACTGGGCACTTATAGCGGAAGACTCTATCCCACCACCCGCAACACCAACAGGCGTGCTCCCACCAGGGGGAAAAGGAATGTCAGATAATGCCTACAAGGCCTATATTAAGCAGGTGGAAAAGACAAACGCAACGCATGCAGCAGAGCTAAAAAAGTGGAGAAATACAAAAATAAAACCCAAAATAACCGCTTTACAAGAACAGGCCAGAATAAGGATCCTTGAACAGATGAAGACCAGAGCCGGTTTAAATTCTATAGATGATGTTGAGAGGCTAACTGGACTAAATTTTAAAAGTACCCTTGCAGGTGCCCCAAATGAGGCTGCAGCTCAAACAGCCCTAAGGGGAAAGAAAAGCGTTGCCCGCTTGGCCGCTATGACTAACAAGCAAGGGGCGGCACAAGAATTTTTGGTAAAGAGTGTACAGGAAAACAAGAACGTGCAGCAGATAGCAAATCCAAAAGCCTACGGGAAGAGACTTACAATTAAACAAAAGTTTGCAGGTGCAAAATCTTTCCTAGCATCAAACTGGAAGAGCCTTGCCGTAAACATAATTGGTGGAGTTGCAACAGGAGTGCTTGCGGATTATTTGGGATCACTGTTCCAAGAAAACTATTGGAAGAGCACAACCCCGCTCAAAGAAGGCCAAACAGGAATAACCGGCTCCAAGAAAACCCTCGGGGTTTCTGAGAAGGATTTGCTTAACCGGCCAATAATAAATATTGACGAACTACGAAATGGAACGACTTACAAGATTACTGCAACCGTGGACGACTTTGGAAGAATTGGCTTTGCATACTATGAAGTGCCTAATGAAGAACTAGGCAAAATGACTGAAGCAATAAAGAAAAATCCAAAAATGGCCTGGGAAGGCGATTGCAAGATGTTTGCCACAGAGCCCGCTCCAAAATCAATAGGCGAACTGGTTCCAGAGGAAAAGGACGGAATATCCGCCGCACTGAGACTTGGATATTATAACAACGCCATTGCCATACACGATTTGTCGCACAAATTTAAACCACCACTGCCGGAATGGATAATAATGGCCGTTCTAAGCGTTGAACCAAGCAAGATTCCTGAATGCAACATGCCTAACAACTGGTATTTGGAAATGAGTGAGGAAAAGAGAAAAACTTGGTTGAAGTGTGTAGTAAAGCAAATCAAGGAAAAGGGAGTTGCAACAAATGCTGGCGGAAAAAGCCTGTACAAGGGCGTGGAACTTAGAGAAACATTGAAAAACCAGCTTGACATCTGGGAAAAAACACAGTGGGTAAAAAAAGTAGCCTAAACCAACAATATAAATATATAAAAGAATAAACTAATTGTTTGCATGGTTATTAATTCTACAAAAGGCTTCAACCTTTTTACTGCCTTAGTTTCCTTTCTGCTGGTTGCCTTAAGTGTACTACTAATTAACGGAATGATTCAAAGCGAGCGAGCCGCCTCCAGTAGAATAGCACAAGAGCAAAGCATGTCAGAACTTCAAGCAGTTGCAGACATCTCAAGGTCTGACGCCATACAAGTTTTCAACTATGGGCTACGGAAGGCAATTGAAGACTGGATGACAAACGAGGACACAGGCGGAATTACTCTAGACTTTATGCGGGACCGAGACTGGGACAGCATTAAGAAAAAGTTTGCAGAGGCAAAGTTTGGTGGAACAGAAGGCAGGCAGTTTGCAAAGTTCACCTCCGCAAGCCTTAGGGCAATCTTTTTTGGAGAAGGAAGCTTTGGAAATTACTCCATTTCAATTGAAGGAGAAGAAGCATTTGAAACAATGCTCTACGAACTGACAAAAAAGAGCGTGGCAGAAAACGACTTCTTTGAAGTAATAGACTGCCCAACCGGCGACCCAAAAGATTGCGACAAAGGAACCTTTTACGTAAACCTAAAGGTAGCAAAACTCACTCAAGAAGAATACGAAGAACTTCCAAGAATAAGGGTAATAAACAAATCAACAGGCGACGAAATAAAAGAAATAATTCTCCCAAGGGCCAATTTTAGAATTTACGTTCCACTAAGAGTCTTTAAGGCAATTGCCGAGGCACGAGCCATTGCCCACTACCCGTTAACCGACGGAAAAATTCCAGCAGGAGCAACTGACAAAGGGCTTTTTTCACCAAACATTCACAATCAAATTGAAGAAATGGCAATTGGAATGTGTGATAAAGACTACTGCAACCCTCGAG